>JANOUM010000555.1:0-7096 GCA_031416855.1 Rhodoferax sp.
CTGGCCTTGCCTCCTTGAAACGGATCAGCCCATTACGGCCAGTTCACGGTCGAGCCGTGCGGCGTTCCCCAGGTTCAGCTGCACCAGCCGGCGCAGGTGGGTCATGCTGTCGAGGTCGATCTGTTCCCAGAACAGACCGACCCGGTTCGCCGCGCTGTGGGCGACCTTCACGTTCGCGCGGATGTACACGTTGTCCACCAGTATGAGTTCGAGTGCCAGCGCGGTTCCCGGTTCGACCGACCAATCGGCAGGCCGCGACACCAGGGCCCCTTTAAGCGAGATGTCAAGCAATTGCACTACGGTGCTGCCCGCGCTGCCGAGCAAGTGCACGCTCGCGGCAAACGGCACACGGCTGAATCGGCGCTGGTTCGTTGCAGGGTCGGTCACGGCGCGGCTCCTCGGCGGTTATTCATCGGTTTCCTCGAACTTGGGCACACAGTTGGGGATCACCGCATCCGAGCGGAACATCCACCACTGGCGCCGGTTGGAGTAACCGGCCACCGTGACCTTGTTGCGATCCACACAGGCCTTGACCGCCTCGCGCAGGCCGAAGATCCAGCGTGTGGCGGGTGCCTGCGCCTGCCAGGCAACCGCTTCGGTAAATTGCATGCCGGTCGGCTTTTTGAAACCGAAATCGCTGACCGGGCGATCGGCCATGAGCAGATTCTGCTCCTTCCAGCCGACCATGCCGATCTGTCCGGTCGGCCCGGCAATCTGGCCCGCCTTGCGCATCACACCCACGGCGGAGTTCGCGTCGTTGAGCAGCGGCGACGCCCACAGGCCCCACACGATCCAGAAACTGGCTGTTCCGGCCAGCAGTGCGTGCAGCCCGCGACGTGGCCGAAACACCAGCGCGCACAACAGAAACAACCCGCCCATGGCAATGAACATGATCCACAACCAGCGCCCGCCCTGCGCCAGTTCGCGTTCGAGCACCATGGTGTTCATGCTGGCCCAGTTGCCCTGCAGGGCCCACCAGCCGGCACCGACACAGCCGAGGCCGAGCGCGAGCGTGGCGGCGAACGTGACCAGATGCAGCCAGCGCGCGTCGACGATGCGCTCCAGCGTCGGCCCCAATGCCAGTGCCAGGATCGGCAACATCGGCATCAGGTAGACCTCGCGCTTGCCGCCGGCGACGCTGAAAAACACGAACACCAGCGCGCACCAGCCCAGCAACAGCAACATGCGGGCGTCCTTGTGGCGCAGGCCTTCACGCCATTCGCGCCAGGCGCTGATGTAGGCCAGCGACATCGGGAAGAAATGAAACAACACCACCGGTACGAAGTACCAGAGCGGCTGCGTGTGCCCACCCACCGACCCGCCGTAACGCTTGGCGGTCTGGTGCAACAGGATGTCGTTGACGTATTCCAGGTATTCGGGTGTGCCGCGCCAATAGGCCACACCGACCATGGGCACCAGCCACAACAGGATGGCGGCGAAGAATGCCAACACTCCCCCGGCCCACCGCCACGCGGCAGCGTCGGTCTGCAGCGCACCCACCCATTGGCCGCGGCGCGCCAGCAGGTAGGGCAGCACCATCAGCAGCGCCAGCACCCCTACGCCCTTGGTGATCACACCCAGGCCCGCGGCAAAACAGCCGAGCCAGTACGCGCGCCAGTTCGGCCCGCGCAGAAAATGCATCAGCAAGCCCCAGTTGGCCAGCGTGATCAGCGCCATGATCAGCGGGTCGATCTGGGCCCGTTTGACCTGGTACGCAAACTGGAAGGTGACCAGCATGGCCACCGCCGCCAGCAGGCCTACACGTGGGCTCCACAGGCGCCGGCCCATGTCCCAGGTCAGGGCCAGCGTGGCCAGGCCCGCCAGCAGCGACGGCAACAGGAATGCCACGCGCCAGTTGCCGGTGAGCAGGAAAAAAACCGCCTCGATCCACATCAACATCGGCGGCTTGTCGGAATACAACTCGCTGCCACGATGCGGGAACAGCCAGTCGCCTGACGCAACCATCTGCCTGGCCACCAGCGTGAAGCGCGGCTCGTCCGAGGGCCACGGATCGCGCAAGCCGATGCCGGCCCCCAGCACCACCAGCGCCACCAGCAGCATCAACCAGAACTGGCGCCAGTCCTGGCCGGACACCGACGGTGGGGAAACTGTCGGCACGGGAACCGTCATGGCCTTGCGCGGCACGTCACTGGGCCGCCGTCTTGGCCTTCTTGCGGTCGCGCCACAAAAATTGCAGGTTGCGGAAATAGATGAACAGACCGGTTCCCTGGCCGATGATGAACACCGGGTCGCGCCGGTGGATCGCATAGGCCAGCAGTGTCATGCCGCCAGCCATGCTGAAGTACCAGAAGGCCGACGGTATGACGCTCTTCTTGACCTTTTCGCTTTGCAGCCACTGCACGATAAAACGCGCTGAAAAAAGCGCCTGCCCGATCAGGCCGATGGCCAGCCAGGTCTTGTCGATATCGATATCCATCACAGTTCCTTTGTATTCAGCCGCTCCACGCGGGGCACGCGTGCGCGCCGCTGCAGCCACATCACCCCGAGCATGTCGACCAGACCCACCCACAGCCGGTTGCGGATGCCGTAGTGCGACTGTCCGTGCGCCCGGGCCCGGTGGGCCACGTGCACCGATTCCACCTGCCCGCCAGCACGGCGCACCAGTGCCGGCAAGAAGCGGTGCATGTGATCGAAATACGGCAGCGCCAGGAAATCCTCGCGGCCGAACAGCTTGAGGCCGCAACCGGTGTCAGGTGTTGCGTCTCCCAGCAAACGCGCGCGCACGCCGTTCGCGATGCGCGAGGACATGCGGCGGATCCAGGTGTCCTGGCGCTTGGCGCGCCAGCCTGCAATCAGCACCGGCCGCACCGGGCCTTCTGATCGCAAGGCACGCCAGCGCCGCAGCATCGCGGGGATGTCGGCCGGGTCGTTCTGCCCGTCGCCGTCGAGTGTGGCGATAACCTGGCCGCACGCCTCGGTCACACCGGTGCGCACGGCCGTGCTCTGGCCGCAGTTGTTGCGGTGGAGCACCACCACCAGCCAGGGGTGGGCACGGGCATACTCCGCAAGCACAACCGCCGTGTCATCACTGCTGCAGTCGTCCACGAACACCGCCTCGAAGGCCGTGACACCGCCGAGGGCGACCCCGATCTCGTCGAGCAGCGGGACGACATTGCGCGACTCGTTGTGCACCGGCACAACAACGGAAATTTCGGGGGCCGTCTGGGACATCGCAGGGCGAATAAGGGAGGAAAACCATCGATTGTCGCACTGGCCGGTCAGGCCAACGGCACCCCATATTGGGATTCGACCGACATGCTCAGCGACAAGCCGTCAGCCGCCGCCTTGGCGCGCTCGACGTAGTACCCCATGCCGGGCAAGGCGCGCAGGTTGTAGGCGATGTCGGCCTGTGCGCAATGCTCCAGGATGACCCACAGGGTCGACCCCCGACCGCTATGGTTGGAGTGCCCGCTGGCATCAAAGTTCTGGCACAACAACCGCGCCTGGGCACGCGTCACGGGCGCCGGGCGGGTGCCGGGGAACTGGCTCAACGGCTGCAGGGTTTCCTCGTCGTCGCCCTTGAAGCGCTCGGAGGTGTGCAGCTCCATCCCGTCTTGTGTGTTGGTGCGTTCAGCCTTGCGCAAATGCATCTCCCGCATTGGCCGCACGCGGGTGGTCGGTGGCTCCACCTGGGTGCAGGACATGTAGGCCACCGAGCCGGCAAAGAACAGCGCCAACGCCTTTTCGCGGGCCTGCTCTTCCGAGTCGGCGTCCAGCATCAACGTCTGGTACTGCTCCTGCACCAGCCGTTCGACAAACACGAAGTACTTGCCCGGGACGATGGGGCTGGTTGCTGCGACAGGTTTTTTCATCCCATGAGTTCCTGGTTTCAGGTCGGTGCCAGGCGCTTCAGACCACCCATGTAAGGCAAAAGCACCTCGGGCACCGTAACCGAGCCATCGGCGTTCTGGTAGTTCTCGAGCACCGCCACCAGGGTGCGCCCCACCGCCAGGCCCGAGCCGTTGAGCGTGTGCACCAGTTCATTCTTGCCTTGGGCGTTCTTGAACCGTGCCTGCAGACGACGCGCCTGGTAGGCCTCGCAATTGGACACCGAACTGATCTCACGGTAGGTGTTCTGTGCCGGCAACCACACTTCGAGGTCATGGGTGCGTGCCGAAGACGGCCCCATGTCGCCGGTGCACAGCGCCATCACCCTGTACGGCAGGCCGAGCTTCTGCAGCAAGGCCTCGGCATGTCCGGTCATGGCCTCCAGCGCCTCGTAGCTGCGCTCCGGATGCACGATCTGCACCATCTCGACCTTGTCGAACTGGTGCTGGCGGATCATGCCGCGCGTGTCGCGTCCATAACTGCCGGCTTCGGAGCGAAAACAGGGCGTGTGGGCCGTCAGGCGGATCGGCAGATCCGATTCGGCCACCACCACATCACGCACGAAATTGGTGAGCGTCACCTCGCTGGTGGGAATCAGGTAGAGCGCCGCCGCGTCGGCCGTGTCGCCGGCGTCCTGGCCGCCCTTCTTCGCCGCGAACAGGTCACCCTCGAACTTGGGCAACTGGCCAGTGCCGCGCAGCGTTTCGGCGTTCACGATGTACGGGGTGTAACACTCGGTGTAGCCATGTTCCTGGGTCTGCACGTCGAGCATGAACTGCGCCAGCGCCCGGTGCATGCGGGCGATCGCCCCTTTCATGACCGTGAAACGCGCTCCGGCGAGCTTGACACCCATGTCGAAGTCCAGGCCCAGTGGGGTACCGATGTCCACATGGTCACGCACCGGGAAATCCATCGACCGCGGCGTGCCCCAGGTTCGCAGCACCACGTTGGCATGTTCGCCCGCACCAACCGGCACACTGGCATGCGGCAGGTTGGGCACGGCCAGCAGGATCGCCTGCAACTCGACCTGGATCTGCTCCAGCCGCGCAGCCGATGCCTCCAACGCACCCTTGAGCCCGCCCACAACGTCCATCACCGCGTCTACCTCGGCTTGTGCCGACGGCCCCCTGGACTTGAGCTGGCCGATCTGCCGGCTCAGCATATTGCGCCGGTTCTGCAACTCCTCGGTATGGGTCTGGTGGGTCTTGCGTTCGGCCTCGAGTTGGGTGAATCGCCCGACGTCCAGGAATGCCTGGGGCGACTTGCGGGTCTCAAGCCGGGCTACCGCCATGTCGAGATCCTTGCGCAGGAGATTGATATCTAACATGCACTGAGTTTACTGGGGCCGTCCGCGCCCAGGCGCAGGCCCTTGGGCAGCGGGAACTTGACCGTCTCCGCCATGCCGGGCAGCTTGCGCACCGACACCGCGCCCAGCGCCTTGAGGCGATCCGCCACCTGCTGCACCAGCACCTCGGGTGCCGATGCCCCTGCCGTCAGGCCCACCCGTTGCCGGCCTTCGAACCATTGCGCCTGCAACTCGTCGGCGCTGTCGACCATGTAGCTTTCGGTACCCAACTTGCGGGCCACTTCACGCAGGCGGTTGCTGTTGGAACTGGTCGGGCTGCCAACCACGATCACCACATCGACCTGCGGGCTCAACAACTTCACCGCGTCCTGGCGGTTCTGCGTGGCGTAACAAATGTCCTGCAGCTTGGGTTCGCGCACCATCGGAAAGCGGGCCTTCACGGCGGCCGCGATCTCGGCTGCATCGTCCACGCTGAGCGTGGTCTGCGTGACCAGCGCCAGCCGCTCCACCTGCGCGGGCCGCACCCGGGCAACGTCGGCCAAGTCCTCCACCAGATGGATGCCGCTGTCGAGTTGCCCCATGGTGCCTTCCACCTCCGGGTGTCCCTTGTGCCCGATCATGATGAACTCGTAGCCCTCCTTGTGCAGCTTGGCCACTTCCACATGCACCTTGGTCACCAGCGGGCAAGTGGCGTCGAAGATCTGGAAGCCCCGCTCCCGCGCCTCGGACTGGATCGCGCGGCTGACCCCGTGCGCGGAAAATACCAGCGTCGCCCCGGCCGGCACGTCATCGAGGTCCTCGATGAAGATGGCGCCCTTGGTCTTGAGGTCGTTGACGACGTAGGTGTTGTGCACGATCTCGTGGCGCACATAGATCGGCGCGCCAAATTTCTTCAAGGCACGTTCGACGATCTCGATCGCCCGGTCCACACCGGCACAAAATCCACGTGGCTCGGCGAGCAGGATTTCGCTGGGCGATACGGACAGATTCACAGAATTCCCAACAGGTGAACTTCGAACACCACCGGTTGGCCAGCCAACGGATGGTTGAAATCAACCAGCAGCGCGCGGTCGTTGTCGGCATTGCCCACGCGCACCACGGCACCGGCGTAACTGCCCCGACCGTCCGGCGTGGGGAACTGCACCACATCCCCCACGCGGTAGGTTTCCGCCGGGTCGCCAAGCTGGTCGAGCAGCTTGCGCGCCACCCATTGCTGCATGTCGTCCTTGCGTTCGCCAAACGCGGCGCCAGCGGGCAACTCGAACACCGCGCGGCCGCCTTCGGCCATGCCGATCAGGCGTTGCTCGACGGCTGATGACAATTCCCCGGTGCCCAGCGACAACGTGGCGGGTTTGTCACCAAAAGTGTTGATGATGTCGCCGGCCGGGCCGCCCAGGCGGTAGTGCAGCGTCAAGAATGAGCCGGGCTCGACAGTAGGTGCAGGGGATGTCATGGAATATTCGGTGAACTGTGTCTATTGTAGGAACCCGCCCTGCCCGCCCCCTCAGCCCGACACATCCACCCCATGCACCTCCAGGACTTGCCCCCCGACGCCCGACCGCGTGAAAAACTGCTGGCCCGCGGGCCGGCAGCCCTGGCCGACGCCGAACTGCTGGCTTTGCTCCTGCGCACCGGCATCCGGGGCAAGGGGGTACTGCAGATGGCGCATGAACTATTGCAACTCCAACCCAACACCGCGGGAACTGTTGGCTTTGACGGCATCGCCGGCCTGCTGCGTGCCACCAACGACGACCTGCGCCGGGTCAAGGGCCTGGGGCCGGCCAAACGCGCCGAACTGCTGGCCGTGCTCGAACTGGCGCGCCGCGCCACGGGGCAGCAACTGCGCGAGCGCGCGGTATTTGCCTCGCCGGGTGCCGTCAAGCACTACCTGCAATTGCATCTGGCGGCTCGCGACCACGAGGTGTTCGCGGTGTTGTTCCT
>JANOUM010000556.1:0-2413 GCA_031416855.1 Rhodoferax sp.
CCTGCCAACGCCTGTTTCTCCAGCCGCTTCTCCTGCTTGGCCGCCACCTCTATCAGTTTTTTGTTCTTTTGGATCTTTCTTCGCGCCTGCAACATTGATGCGTGGGTCAATTGGACCTCCTGTAATGAAACGTTAAATAAGTCTCTATTTTGTTCCGATTTTGCCATCTGCGCTGAACCATCGTCGACAGAACTCGGGAATAAGTCCAATCGCCCTGCTGCACGACGTGGCACGTTACTTGAGAAATCACCTTGCTCATGGCGGCTGCTACGAATCGGTAAAGTTGTGAGTCTCGCAGCGCGCGCGTATCAGTGCTGTCGTTACCGTGCCGAGGCGCTGCGCGTAGCTGCCCTTGCCCGCGCGAATCACAACGTACCGCGTTAACACGATATGCAAGGCAAACGCCGTGGCCATGGCAGGCAGGCTGGCAGTAATGTAGACGAAGGCGGGTGCCGTCGCGAAGCTGACCGGATTGATGAGCCATACGTAAACCCACGCGCCGGCACCCATCGCCACGAACGCGAAAGGGTTGATGCGCCGCCAGAAGTGGTAGTCGCTGTCGGCATGCTTTTCGTAAAGCGCCCGCAGGTTGACGTAATTGCCGCGCAAGGCAACGCGATCTGCGAGCGCGATGCCGCATGCCGGGGCGAATACAGCCTGCCCGAAAGAGACCAGGGTATTGAAGCTGTCGTAAAGCGCATCGGTGGCCAGCACCACCACCACGGCCGCGCCGAGCAGAACGGCCAGCGTGACGCCTGACCAGCCAAGTGATTGCACGCGCGGCCCGAGGATCTGCACCAGCGTCTGGCAACTGCCTTGCATCATGGCGACGAGTGTGCTCACGTTGGCGAGCACAAGGACCAACAACAGGATCGCGCCGCCCAAGGGCCCGACGATCGGCACCATCCAGGTGACCGGGTCCGCGCTGCCCAGCGCCAGCGCCGAGGTGAGACCGACGAGATAAGCCAAACCATTCACCGGCACATAGCCGACAAAGCTACCCCACACCGCCGCGCGTTGTGTCTTTGCATAGCGGCCGAGGTTTGCCGCCAGCTGGAACCAGCTGAGGCCGGAGGCAATATTGAGCTCGATGGCAAGCATCAGGTTCTTCATGCGATCCGGGTCCGGCTTTATCGGCGGTGCCGCGACAATGGTGCTGAACGAGACCTGCGAAAAAATCGATGCCATCATCCACACGCACATCAGGACCAGCGCCGGCGCCACCAGCAGATTGAGCAGCCGCACGCCACGGCTGCCGCGCACGATAAGCCGCCAGGTGATGAACAGCACCAGCAGCGACACGAGGGTCGTGAGGATCGGCAAGGGAACCGGCGAGCCGGGGAAACTGCTGCGAGCGATTTCGGCCACTGCCTTGCCGGTCATGGTGGCCAACAGCGCGACCCAACCTATCAAGTTAATGACGATCACGACAAGAACGAAGAGCAGTACACCGAGCGGGCCATACACCGAGCGTTGATGCACGAAAAACTCCGTGCCCCATTTCGATGAGGGCAGCACCACGGCGAGCAACAGCAGGATGACGCCAATGGCGTTGCCGACGAAGATGGCGAACACGCCGTCCCAGAACCCCACTGTTTGTGCTGTCGCGGCACCGAACATGAACGCCCAGGTGGCAATCACCAGGCCCGACTTGACGCACGCCACATCAACAAAGGACCAGTTGCGATCGGCGCGAATCAGCGGCAGGCTCTCCGCCAGTTCGCTGCTGGCCACCTGGAGCGAAGCGGACCCCGGCACCGCGTCAGGAGCGGCCGAGATTGCCATGCGCTACAACGCCTGCCACAACGGTACCGTCAGGCAGGAGAGCAGCAGCAAGCCCCACAGCCAGAGATGGTCCGCGCGCGGCAGATCACTGAACGATGGGTCTTCGCCCTGCTCGTCGGCAATGATCGCCAGCCGCCGTTCCAGCTCGGCCTGCAATTCTTCGTTTAGCATCACGCCCCTCTTCGCGATGGGAAAGTGGGAAAGCTACGCGCATTTAAGTGTCTGCGCAAGAAGGAGGGGCGGCGGGGGAAAATTGTTACAAAAAAAATGGGCGGGCGTCCTGGCGAAAAGCGAAATATCAAACTCTATGACTGGTGCGGTGTTCCAGCCGAAACTGTGGTTCCCAAGGCGCAAGGCTTTCCGATCTTGTTCAGAAAACGCTTTACCGCGTGACACGAGAGCCTGGCCGCTTCTAGTTTCGACCGATCTAATGCCCCAGATGTTTCTTGAACTCCATGAACAAGCGATGCACAGGAATGATCGCCCCCTGATCGTGGATGATCTCGGCGATGTTCCTTTTCAATTCCTCGGGAAAGTCCGCTCTCGTATCTACGTTGAATGAGGTCATAAACCATTTGTCGAATAAGCGTTTGTCCTCGTCAACTCTGGTTTCCAACAATAATTTGGT
>JANOUM010000557.1:0-1644 GCA_031416855.1 Rhodoferax sp.
ATCGGCTGCCACCTGTTCGCCGCCATGCCGCCATTCCACCTCGGCGCGTCCACCATGGGGTATGGCCTGGGCGCGTCCAGCGCATCGGCCCTCAACGTGGCGGCCGGCAAGCGATCGATCGCGATGATGGGCGACGGTGGCTTCTGGCATAACGGCTTGACCAGCGGCATCGGCAATGCGGTGTTCAACAAGGCCGACGGCGTGATCGTGATCGTCGACAACAACTATTCGGCCGCCACCGGCGGGCAGGACTTGTTGTCGTCCCGCGGCGACAACGTCAGCCGCAGCACCCAGCACCCGATCGAGGCCGCCGTGCGCGGTGTCGGTGTGCAATGGGTGCGCACGGTGGACCACACCTACGACGTCAAGGCCATGCGGGCGGCCTTGAAGGACGCCCTGACCACCGACTTCAAGGGCCCCAAGGTGGTGATCGCACAAAGCGAATGCATGCTGAACAAGCAGCGCCGCGTGAAGCCGCAGATCGCCGAGGCTGTCCAGCGCGGGGAGCGCGTGGTGAAGGAGAGGTTCGGCGTCGACGCCGCCGTTTGCAGCGGCGACCACGCCTGCATGCGCCTGTCCGGTTGCCCCTCGCTCACGCTCAAGAACAGCGGCGACCCGCTCAAACCCGACCCGGTGGCCCAGGTGGACGACAGCTGCGTGGCCTGCGGGCACTGCGGCGAAGTGGCAGACGCCGCCGTGTTGTGCCCGTCGTTCTACCGCGTCGAGTGGGTGCGCAACGCGAGCACCTGGGAGAAGCGGCTGGACGCCTGGCGGCGCAAGGCGGTGGGCTGGTTCCAGGCGCGCCAGCAACGCGCCTTGCGCCAGCGCGCCCTGTACGCGGAGGAGCAATGATGGTCGAAACCGCTGCCACGCGGGTGCTGGGCTCCGACCCGACACGCCCGATCACCATCGCCATTCTGGCCATGGGCGGGCAGGGTGGTGGCGTGCTGGTGGACTGGATCGTCGATCTGGCGCAACACAACGGCTACCTGGCGCAGGCCACCTCGGTGGCGGGTGTGGCGCAACGCACCGGCGCCACCATCTACTACATCGAACTGTTCGCGCAGCGCCATGCACAGGCGCACGGCGGCGTGCCGGTACTGGCCCAGATGGCGGTTCCGGGCGAGGTCGACATCGTCATCGCGTCCGAACTGATGGAGGCTGGGCGTGCGATGCAGCGCGGCCTGGTGACGCCCAACCGCACCACGCTGATCACCTCGTCGCACCGAGACTACGCCACGCTCGAAAAAGTGGTGCCGGGCAACGGCATCGCCGACACCGCCGCGGTGCTGGAGGCCGGCCACAGGCACGCGCGGCGATTCCTGCACGACGACATGCAGGCGCTGGCGGCGAAGAGCGGCAGTGTCCTGTCGGCATCCCTGTTTGGCGCGCTGGCCGGCTGCGGCGAACTGCCATTCGACGACGCGGCTTTCGAGGCCACCGTGCAACGCGCCGGTGTAGGGGTGGACGCCAGCCTGCGTGCCTGGCGCGCCGGACTGAACGCAGTGCGCAGCCCGGTACAGCGCGACGCGCCCGCCGATCCGATGGCCACCGCGCCCCGGCCCTTGCCGGCGCGCGCGGCCAGCCCTGATGTGGAGCCGCTGCGCGCCCGCATCGAGCGCGAGTTTCCGGCAGAAGCCCACG
>JANOUM010000558.1:0-3263 GCA_031416855.1 Rhodoferax sp.
CTCGTCGGGCACCGGCAACCCCGCCAGGTCGTCGGCGGTGAGCGGACGGTCAGGCGTGATGCCATGGCTTTCAAGCATCATGATCAACTGCCGGGTGTGCTGCGCCGCATGCCAGGCTGTGCGCTCCAGCACATCATGCAAGGTGCGCTGGCCGTAGTAGGTCGGCACCAGGTAGTTCAGCTCGCGGTCGGTCTGCTTGCTCCACCAAGAAACGATCCGGTCGCGCACCTGCAAACCCCATTCGGCGATCTCCGCTGCCGTCCAATGGGCGGGAGGCAGGTCGTTGAAACTTTCGAACTTGAGCTCGGTTCCCTGCGCCGCTTCGAGGCCCATCTCGGCCACCCGGAAGATATGGAACGCGGTGCCGCCGGGCGTGCGGTCACGGTTGCGAAAAACTTCACGCAGTTGCTTTTCATCGAATTGCCGGGTGTAGCGCGCGGCCGAACTCAGCACCATTTCTAGCTTGCTGACCAACTGCTCGGGCGGCAGCGGATCCATCAGCTTGGTCTTCAAGTCCAGGAACTTCACCACATCGTTGAACGACTGGCACAGCGTGTAGCGGCCACCCAGCGCGACCACGGGCACGCTGCGGGCGCCGAGCTCCGTCAGCTCAGCCATGCCGGCAGGATTGTTGTGCACATTGACCGATTCGAAATCAATGCCCTGCTTGGTCAGGAATTCCTTGGTGCGAAGGCACGATGAACAACCGGGCTGCCAGAACACCTTGATGCGCGCCGACGTGGCTGCTGCTGCTTCCATTTCAAATCTCCTTGAGCTGCTGAATTTACGGGACAGGCGCTTATCTTGCCGTGCCCGCTGCGGCAGGAAAAGCAGTCATTGGTCGTGCCGCCATCACCGAAAACGGGGGTCAAAAGTTATACTGCGGCACCTCTTTGCCCAAGGCCTGCAAGCATGTTGCGGCTTGACCCGACCTCACTGAAATTATTCGTTCGCGTGGTCGAGGAAGGCACCATTGCCGCGGCGGCTGAACGCGAACACATCACTGCCGCAGCGGTGAGCAAACGTCTCAGTGAAATCGAATCAACCCTGCATACGCCATTGCTCAGGCGCACCAACAAGGGCGTAGAGCCGACGGCCGCAGGCGTGGCCTTGCTGGCACTGGCGCGACGGGCGCTGCACGAACTCGACCAGATCCCCGTGCAGATGCAAAGCTACACCAGCGGTGTGCGGGGCCTGGTGCGGGTCTGCGCCAGCATGTCGGCCATCACGCAGTTTCTGCCGCAGGACATTCGGTCGTTTCTGGACGAGTACCCTGATGTGCAGGTGCAGCTCGAAGAGCGGGTGAGCAACATCGTGACCAAGGCCGTGGCGGAGAATTCCGCAGACATCGGCATCTTCACCGATGCGCCCCATGGCCAACAACTCGAGGCTTTCGCATACCACGCGGACCGGCTGGTGCTGTGCACGCACCGAGACCATTCGCTTGCCGCCAGCAAGAAACTGTCGTTCGCCGATGCACTGGACGAGCCCATTGTCGGCATGCACGCCGGCAGTGCCATCAGCATCCAGCTGGGCCGGGCCGCAAGCCTGGCGGGCCGGTCATTGAACCTGCGAATTCAGGTCACCAGTTTCGATGCGCTGTGCATGATGATCAGCGCCGGTTTGGGGGTCGGCGTGCTGCCGGAGGCGGTGGCCCGGCGCAACGCCGCGACATTGAACATCGCACTGGTGCCATTGACCGACGCCTGGGCGCAGCGCGCGTTCAGGATATGCGTGCGTTCGTCCGCGTCGCTGCCCGTTGCCGCGCGCCTGTTGTTGAAACATCTGATGAAAAGCGCGGGCGAGCAACAACCACCGCAGACGATTGCGCTGAAATCCTGAAGCTGCCTGAATCTTTACGGTCAGCCAGGAGGATAGGGAATTCAAACGCCCTTTTCCTGACCGTGACGGGGCCGGTCCGGCACTTGACGCTCTCGGTCTCGGCGCGGGCACTGAAGACGGCGGCGGCCGGTGACGCGGTCAAAAGACGCCTGCCATTGGGGTGGACTGCAACCCGGAGGATCAGGCCGCTTGCAGCGCCCGCCCACGCGCTCGGCTTCGGGCAGTTCAGGGCTGGCCATCAGGTCTCCTCGACCCAGTCGTCCACCGTGTCGGCACCGTCTAGCCAGCCCACCACCTCGGCCGCCATGGGATGGTTCACCGCCAGGTAGCGCTGGCGCAGGCGCAGGCGCTCGTCGCCCAGCCGATCGATGCCGAGGTCTTGCAGGGCGTGCAGGTCTTCCTCGAGCATCGGCGCGAGCTCGGCGCCTGCCAACGCGCGCGCGGCGTCCCGGAAGGCGCGCATGTAGGCATAGGCCGGACCCTCGCGGTAGCTGGCCACCAGCGTGGCGGCGGGAATTAGGCTGAGCTGTGGCTGGAGCGCCGGATTGATGGCATGCGCCGCAAGGTGAGGCCCGATCGCACTCGGGCGCCCCGTGAAGCCGCGCAGGTGCAGGAAGCGCGACATCTGCGGCCCGTCGTTGACCGGGTAGTTGTCCCACAGCGTCGGTTTTCGCCGCAGCGACTCGGCCACGCGCGCCAGGTGGCCGGGACTGAACTCCCGCGCGCAGATCTCTTCGCCCGTCCAGTAGACACCGACACGAGGATCGAGCCTGCGCCCGAGCTCATCGAGGTAGCCCAGCGGGCGCTGGCCGAAGACGACGTCCAGCATCCTGTCGTCGGAGTAGTAGGTCGGGCACATCACGACCCGGCTGGCGCGGGTGGTGGCCAGCGCGGCATGCACGATCTCGGCCTCCCGGGCCGCCAGGTCCGGTACATCGCTGCGTGTGTCGTCGAAGAGGATCGCGAGATCGTCGATGCCGATCTCGTCGAATGCCCGGAGCTTGGCTGCGAAGTCGGCTTTCGCGGCGCCGGTGTAGTCGCGGTACAGCCCGTAGGGGCTCAGGCCAATGCCGAAGCGCATGCCCAGGCTGCGGCAGTGCGCCGAGAGGTCGGCCAGCTGGGCGAATGCAGCCGACGGGTGCGGCTCGCGCCAGCGGCGCCGCAGGAAGGCACCCGCCTTCGGCGCGTGGTGGAACCACGAGTAGCCGAGCTCGCGCAGCTGCGTCAGCACGCGCTTGCGATCCTCGTGGCGCCACGGCTTGCCGAAGTAGCCCTCGATCACACCCAGCTCTGGAACCATGTGCCCGGCCTTCATGGTCTAGAAGACGAGAACCTTGTCGGCTTCTATGGTCCAGTCGGCCAGCTGGGCCAGGGTGCTGCGACGGGCGCCTTCGATGACCTCGTCCTCGCGCAGACCGCGC
>JANOUM010000559.1:0-3964 GCA_031416855.1 Rhodoferax sp.
CAATTGCAGACCGCCTTCAAAAATGCCACTCCCGAAGCTGTAGTTGTTGACGCCCTGGCCGTCAAGAATGGTGCTGCTTGTACCCGCGGTGAGAATGTAAGTGTCGTTGCCGGCTTCACCGTACAGGTCGTTGACTAGCGCCCCAGCCTTGAAGGTATTGTTTCCGCTGCCGCCGCGCAACTGATCGTATGTGCCTCCACCGCCGTCCAATATGTCATCCCCATCCTTGCCGTAGAGCACATCGTTGCCATCACCCCCGTTGAGATAGTCGGCGCCGCCCCCGCCATCGAGGATGTCATTGTTGGCCCCACCGATCAATACATCATTGCCGCCGTCACCATAGAGCCAATCGTCGCCTCCCTCGCCGAACAGAACATCATTGCCAATGCCACCCCAGGCATGGTCGTTGCCGAGTCCGCCGTAGATGACGTCTGCGCCGTCATCGGACGGAAACTGGGTCCCCGTTACTGGATAGAAATAGCGGTCCGTTGGCCTATCCGTCACCGTCCAGCCAAAACTGGTGGCTACCCAGTCGGCGTCGCCAAGGATGTCGTCATCGCCTGCCCCGCCCAGCAGCAGGTCCGCACCGCCACCGCCCGTGAGCACATCCTTGCTGGTACTGCCAACAAGTGTGTCATCGCCCGATCCCCCAGCCAGCCAGTCGCCTTGCAAACTACTGCCAGTTTGGCTATTGCCGTTGGCAAAGGCCGTTGCAATACTGACTTGGCCATCGGCAAAAATCCAGTCGTTGCCGGTCCAACCATCGAGGATGTCGCCACCGGCGCCGCCATTGATGACGTCGTTGCCGACACCTGCGTATACGTCATCGCGTCCAGCCCCGGCATCGATCACATCATCGCCCAGCCCAACGGCAAGGATGTGGTCATCACCCCCACCCGCCGCGATCAAATCGTTGTCGTTGCTGTCATAGAGCGTGTCAACGCGGTTTGGCTCGGGTGTATTCGCGTCGGTGATGATGTTGCCCAGCGCGTCCGTCTGGGTCTGTACGCCAGCGGTGGTGGGGTTAAAGTCGACGGCGGCACGATCGCCGGTGATGTTGTTGCTCGTTTGCGGGTTCTGCGCCGCCGCCGCTGGACCCGTCATGTTCAGACTCAAAGCGCCTGGCGTGGCGCTGGGGATGTAGTCGTTGACAACGATGTTGCCGTCTATGAGCAGGGTTTTTGCATCGACCTGCACATAGAGGTGTTTGCCATCACCACTTCGATGAACCAGCGCATCGCCGAATTGCGCGCCACCCGAGAGTGTGATGCCATCCACCACGATGCTGCCCTCACCACCGTTGTCGGTTATGGTGTCGCGACCATCACCCGTGGTGAAGCGATAGACATCGTTGCCGGCCCCACCAAGAAGCGTGTCATTGCCCAGGCCGCCCGTGAGCGTGTCGGCCCCGGCATTGCCCACCAGCAGGTCGCTGCCAGCGCCACCCGTCAGTGAATCCGCCCCGATCCCGGCCAGCATGAAGGCGTTGCGGCCCAGGTTGTCCGTGGCAACCATGCCGGACGCACCGGCCTGCACGTACCAGTCGCGCAGGTGCGGCAGCGCCGCGTTGATCTGGGCGCGCTCGGCGCTGGAGAAGGTCGATTGCAGGAGGTAGCTTTTGAAATAGAGGCCATACCCCTTGGCATCGGCAAGGTTCAGCGCTTGCCCGGCCTGAAAGGCGGTCGCGAAACTGCCCGTCACATTGGCCATGTCAAAACGGATGCCGCCGGAACCAGCGCCCACGCCTGGTGCGGCAAGGTCAGCAAAGAGTTGCTGGTTGTACCCGGGGCTGGGGTTCTTTTCGTCGTAGTACTTCTGCATGGCGAAGGCCATCAGGGTCTTGCTGATTTCGTTCAAGCTTGGATTGCTGGCGTTGCCATCGAACCTCGTCAACCCGCCGTCTGGTGCCAGTTTCCACAAATCAGAAGCGAAGCGAGTCACCATCGCGTCGGCAACCAAGGAGCCCGGCACGCCAGACTCGTGGCGGACCAAGTGATCGAGGAAATTGGCATCCGGACCGGCGACATTGTTGGCAAATAGGTTCTTCTGAAACAACATCGCCAGCAGGTCGGGAAGCTTTGTGCTGACTGCGCTCAATGTCTTGGACGGATTGCCACTGGCTATCGCGCTTTGCTCGCTTTGTAAAAACGCCGTGAGTAGGGATTGCGAATGCAGATCAAAGCTTGACAAAAACCAATTGGCTGGGCCGTGCACAATGGTTGAAGCTGGATTCCCGATGGAGTTGTATCCGGCGAATCCGCCGTCAAGAAATTCACCTTCAACCCGCGTCGTGTCGATCAGCTCTGCTCTTGGAATGAAGCTGCTGGTGCCCGCGCTGCGTTGTTGCAAAAAGCTGGTCAACGGCGCGAGTTCATCCACACTGTGGCCATTTGACACAAGGCGGGCTTTCAAGGTGACCGCATTGTCGGACAGGACTGTCGCCGATCTTGCAAAGAGTGCCTGATCGAATGTATTGGCCTGTATGCCAAAAAAAACTCCAACCAAAGCCGCCAGCCCGCCGCCCAGGCTGTGGCCTGTCAAGGTAAAGTTGGTTCCGGTGGGATTGGCTGCTTTCACCTGAAGAAAATACTCTGCCGCTAGCAAAAGCTGATCAGCCCAATTGCCAGCGGCTAACGCCGCGTTTGCTTTGCCGTCTGCAGAGGTGAGAAGGCCCGAGTTGTTTGGGTCTGTGCCGGAGTAGGAGATGACGACGTTGGCCCCTTTTTGAAAAGACATGGCTTCGAATCCTGTCGATGCGGGAAATCCAGGTACCGCCGGATCAGGGATGGGAAAGAAAGGTGTCCATCCTTGCGGAAATGGGAATTTATTTATTTCGGCCCGGGTCGTGCGATATGCAAAACCCGCCATCAGTGCATAGTCGACGGTCATTGTCATTACAAATGTTCCCCAAAAAAAGGCTTCGTCTTTAACTCAAAATGGCGAAATGCTTGATGCTAATTCGAGCCAGCGCCCGAAGCGACAGGATTGGGTGCTTTGGGTCCACTTGAGTATTGGGGACAGCGTCCCAACGGCAATGGCTCCCGGGCAATGGTCCGAAGCTCCAGCTGTCTTAAGCTGTCATTAATCTTGATGATCGCCTCAGCAGATACAAAACCAGATTTCTCGCTAGCCGCCTTGATTTCAGGCAGTCGACTGTTGTTGACGATCAAGTTGATGGTCTTGAACTCAACGGGCAAATCCGCTATGCCAACTCGCTGCCAATCGTTGCTCGCAAACTTGAAGAATACGTAAGGAGGGTTCGGCCGGCCCCATTTGTTGTAAGACAGGCACAGATTGGGTTCAACCACCAGATAGGGTGTGCCCTGCTTCACGTGCAAAGCCAACAAATTGAAATTTGTGCGCCCCAGGTCGTCGCCATATTCACTGGTCCAGGACAGCGTCGATTTGGAATCAGGCAATGTGAATCGAATCGTGTGTTCCCTTGCTGGCAAGGGTTGCCCGACTTCAGTCCGCCCACCGTATGTCTGGCTTCGCTCCACGATGGTCTTCTGCCCATCGTGCAGCAGCACTTCTTCTTTCCAGCTGTCCGCGCCTGCGGTGGGCAAGACCATGCAGGCGCTCAGTCCAATGGCCCAAGCCAGAGCCGAAACTGAGCGAAATATCGCCACTCCGAAAGTGCATTGCAAGTTCATGCTGCTGACCTTTCTGTTGATTGATTAATCGTCATGCGCCAGTCGCTAGTGCGCGAAGCGATGACTGTCGGTCGAGTCCGCCTGGTTCATACTACCCGTGAAATGAGAGCCACGACTGCATTTCAACAGGATGCCTGCGCGTGGTCATACACGACGACATCGGAATCGAAGCGCAGAGCAGGGCAAGGTTTAGCATCGACCTGCACATAGAGGTGTTTGCCATCACCACTTCGATGAACCAGCGCATCGCCGAATTGCGCGCCACCCGAGAGTGTGATGCCATCCACCACGATGCTGCCCTCACCACCGTT
>JANOUM010000560.1:0-22753 GCA_031416855.1 Rhodoferax sp.
CCACGCTGGTCTACGCCGACATCGAGGCGGCCCGCTCGTTGTCGTATATGCAGAGCGATGACACTGACCCGGACAGCGACGCAGCCACCTTCGGTGTGGCGGTGCGATTCGAAGAAGAAGGTCTGGCGTTGACCCGCGTGACCATGTGCATGTTGTTCAAAACCGCGGCGGTGCGCGACCGCGCAGCATCCGAATGTGATGCAGGCGCTGGCGCAAACGAAACCCTGCGGCGGCTGGATCAGTTCTTGCAGGAATTTTTGCCCTGACGCAGAAGCATCAACGGCTTACCGACTGAATGCGTCGGGGCGACTCTTGAGCGCCATGCCTGCCACGAGCCGCACCGCGCCCACTCCGCCGCCGCCGATCTACCCGTTGGCGCCAGCCGGACGACCTCACCACCGGCCCGGAATCAAAACACACATGCTGCTGTGCGACGAAGGTGTACCGTTGTGGCGCACGTCGGGCGATAGACCCTTTTGGCATGAATTGCAGCCATTCTTGTGCAATGATGTGTTGCGCCCCAAGCCCTATTGAAAGCGAAAGCAGCATGCAACAGGATCTCGAACCTTTGACGCTTGAGCAAAGGGTGGCTCGCATCGAGGATGTCAGTGCCATTACTTCCCTGAAGTACCGGTACGCCGCATTCTGCGATGCCGGTTACGACCTCGATGGACTGTGTTCGGTGTTTGCCCCGGAGGGCCGATGGGCCGCCAACGGATACGGCGATTTCAAGGGACGCGCCGAAATCCGCGCGCATTTCGCCAAACTCGCCACGACGGTGGTTGAAGTGCTGCATTACGTCACATCGCCCAGAGTCGATGTAGCGGTCGATGGCCAGAGCGCAACCGGACTGTTCTATTTGCTGTGCCTGTGCAGATCGCGGCGCAAAAATGACCCCTCCATCGCGGATCCGGTAATCGTCGCCGGAACCTATGAGGATCAATTCATCAAAGTCGACGGACGCTGGTTGTTCCGCGAGCTGGTGGTGAATGTGCGTTATTCGAAACGGATTCCGATGGCCGGCCAGGAATAGGCAGCAGCTGGAACTCGACTGCGCTTGCATGGATATGCCAATGAATTCGACCCTGTTCTCGAAATTTGGCGCGGCGGATGAGTCCCTCGCCCTGCTCAGCGACGGCCGGCGCGTCAGCTACGGCGAGCTCAATGCCCATGCAAACCGGTTCGCGGCTGCATTGCTTGGCCTGGGGCTCAGGGCGGGAGACTTGTGTGCTTTCCTGCTTCCGAATTCACCGGAAATACTCTACATCTACCTCGCCTGCGCGCGCACCGGCATTGTCGGCTTGCCGCTGTCGCAGCGCATATCGGGGGCTGAACTGGCGTTCCAGGTCAACGACTCCGGTGCCCTGGCTTTACTCTATGGTCGCGATTTTGCCGCGCTGGTGGCCGAGCGGCGCGAGGAGTTGCGCCATGTTGCGCACCTGCTGGACGAAGATTTCATCCATCAGTTGGGGCTGGCGAGCGCGGCGGCGCCGGAAATCCAGGTGAATGCCACGGAGCCATTTTGTGTCATGTACACCGGGGGCACGACCGGCAAGTCCAAGGCTGCAGTGCAGTCGCACCTGAGCTGGATGTGTTCGCTGGAGACTTCGGTGGAACAGTGGGGCCTGTGCGCGTCGGACCGGCATCTGGTCGTGCTCCCGATGTCGCACGCAGCCTGGTACACCGCAGGGGCCACGCTTTTGGCGGGAGGCAGCGTCACCATCGTCAAGCATTGGGACCCGCATCTGGTGCTGGACCTGGTCGAGCGACACCGCGTCACGACGCTGAACATGATTCCGACCATGCTGAACGACCTGATCGCCGCATTCGAGGCCAGGTCGAGGAATGTACACAGCGTAAGGCTTCTGACCGTCGCCGGATCGGTGCTCCCGATTGCCACCTACGAACGTGCGCGTGCTATTTTTGGCGATGCAATCGGCAATATCTACGGCTTGACCGAGCTCGCGGGGCCGGTTACCTTTTTGTTGCCGTCGCACATGGTTGCGGGCAAATTTCGTTCGGTCGGAAAAATCGGAAAGTACATAGAAATGGCGCTTCTGGACGATGACGGCAAGCCCGGCCCGTCCAAGCGCGGCGAACTCGGGCTGGCCGGGCCGCAGGTAACCAGCGGATACCTGCACAACCCGGATGAAACGCGCAATGCCTTTGCCGGCAAATGGTTCAAGACCGGAGATGTAGTCGAAGTCGACGAGGATGGATTCCTGTACGTCGTCGACCGAAAAAAAGATATGGTCAAGACCGGCGGGTTCAATGTCTACCCGAGCGAGGTGGAACAAGTGCTCTACCGGCACCCGGGCGTCCTTGAGGCGGCGGTGATTGGGGTGCCCGACAAGAGGTGGTCGGAAGCCTTGACCGCGGTGGTGGTGCTACGCGGCGACATGGCGTTTTCTGCCAACGACCTCATCGCCTACTGCCGCGCCGAACTCAGCGCCCATAAAGTACCCAAGGCGGTTCATTTCGCGCAGAAGTTGCCGCGAACCCGGTTTGGAAAATTCGACAAAACACAGCTACTGAAAAATCTGATGGCCGGTCACACTGCCTGCCCTTGATCGAAGAAAACATGCTCCTGCGCGATGAAGGACTGGCGGCTCTCGCCATCCAGCAGCGCACAGGCCAGTGGGGCCGTCTCGAACGCCGCCACCACCTCGTCCGACGAGGCAAACCACAACTCTTCGACCAGGTCGACCGTCAACTCCTGGACGGCGCGCCCCCCGGGGAGCCGAAAGCTGCCCTGGATGACGTGGTTGACGCACCAGCCGCGGACGCGCTGCGCAAACCCGGGCTGCGCCATCGCCTGGGCGACGACCTCGGTCCGGTACCGGCGGTGGAGTTCTTCCGCGGCCACGCCCTGGGCCCGGCGGGACAACACCACCAGTTTGGCCGGCGCGCGGCCGGCAAGCACCGTGTCCTCGTGCGCCGCCATGGACACGGTGCGCTCCATGTCGATGAAGTTGCGTTCGTCGGGTGCGATATGGTCGCAGTAGGTCGACGTCTGCGCGAACGCATCCTCGTTGGGTGAACGCCCGGGCAACAAGAACTCGGCCATCCCGGCAAAGCCAAAGCGCCGACCCACGGGACCCGGCCCCCGCACGTGGTTCTGCACATACCGCAGCCGCCATCTCGCATACCCAGGGCTGCCGGCCACCAGCGGCCCGTGGACGAACTGCCAATGGCGCAGGAAGTCATCGTTGGACATGCCGGGCCTGGGTACCAGAAACGCGATCTTCTTGAGAGCTTGCATCATGGGGTTGCGAGGGTTGGAGGGAACGTTGGTAACGCCGTGGCCAGGTCTGGCGCCGCTAACATCCGCGAAACGTCGGCGGGCGCTTTTCCCGGAACGCTGCGCGCGCCTCGGCAAGGTCCTGTGACATCAGCAGCGGCGGCAAGAATCCCGCCACCGCACTGGAATGGCGCTCTCCGTCCTGGTTGAGCAGGCGCTTCACGGTTTGCACGCCCAGGGGAGAGTTGCGCTGGATGCGCCGGGCCACCGCCAGGGCCTCCTCCATCAAGCGCTCGGCGGGCACCACCTTGTTGACCAGCCCGTACTCCTTGGCCTCGGCCGCGCTGAACTGATCGCCGGTCATGGCCAGGTAGGAAATGACCTTGCGCCCGACCATGTCGCGCCCGCGCGTGACCAACACGGCAGGCAGCAGGCCGTGGCGAATCTCGAGCATGCCGAACACCGCGGTATCGGCGGCCAGGGTCACGTCGCACACCATGGCGATCTCTGCGCCGAAGCCGAACGCCAGCCCGTTGACCGCTGCCACGACCGGTTTGCGCATGCGCTCCACCGCGGAAAACACCCGCTGGCAATCCTCGGCCCAAGCGATGGCATGCCCGGCGTCCCGGATCTCGAATGCATCGAAGTCGACGCCGGCGCAAAAGGCCCTCGGCCCCGTTCCGGTCAGGATGACGATATCCACGCCGTCGTCGGCGTCCATCGCCGCCATCACCTGCATGAGCTCGCGAAAGGTATCCATATTGGCCGCGTTGTGCCGGTCGACCCGGTCGAACGAGACACACGCGATACGGTCGACCGTCGCTACATTGAAATGCTGGTAGTGCATGTCGCCTTTCGTTTGCACAGTTGCGTTGCCGGTCAGTTCCAGCCCGCGCCTGGCGCGTCCACGGCGTTCAGGCGCAACGTCCGCCCCGAGCGACTCGACTCCAGCATCGCCATACAGATCTGGGCGCAGGCCTGTCCATCGTGGCCATCGCCTGCAGGGTCTCCACCCTCGGCAATGGCACGGTTGAAGTCCTCGACCTGCGATCGGTACAGGTCGATCCGGTCGAACTGGTGGCGCTCGGTCGCGGCGCCTGTCTTCAGCAGCAGTTCACTTCCACTACCACCCCACCAGCTGGTGGTGGATCCGCTTATTACCAGCGACCCGCGCGTGCCATGGATCTCGAGATCGCTGTTGCCGTTTGGCAGCCGGATATCGAGATCCATGCCGGCGCGCACACCGTTGTCGAATCGCAGCAGGGCGGTCGCCCATTCATCCCAGGGCCGCTGCGGCGTGTGTTCACCCACCATGGCCGATACCTCCCGCACCTCGCTGGCCAGCACATAACGCAGCAGGTCGATGCGGTGCACGCCTGCCATGTAGAGCACTCCAGCGCCGGCCAGGGCAGTGTCGGCGTACCAGTCGGGCTGGCGGTCACGCCAGGCGACCCCGAGCCGGATCTGGGCCTGCACAACTTCGCCCAGCGCGCCGTCTGCCACCAGCGCACGTGCCATGCGATGGGCCGGGTGCTGGCGAAACATCACACCCAGACCAAGCTGGACCCCATGGGCGCGACATGCCGACCGAATGTCGCGGCATCCGTCCAGCGACAGCGCCAGCGGCTTTTCGCAGAAGACATGCTTGCCTGCCCGGGCGGCTGCCACCGCGTGTGCGACATGCAGGCCATTCGGGCTGGCGACATAAACCACGTCCACCTCCGGGTTGGCGAGCAGGGATTGCAGCGAGTCGTGTGCGTGCGCAATGCCGAACTGGGCCGCAAACGCGGTGGCCCGTTGCTGGTCGCGGCTGAGCACCGCGACCAGCCGGGTACCTGCTGCCGCGCCGATGGCCGGGGCCATCGCCTGGTGCACCCTGCCGGTGCCGATCAGCGCCCAACCTATGGTCATGGACGGGACGGGCGCTGGCGCCTAGGCGTGCTCGAGCACAAAACGTCCACCGGTGGCGCCAGCCGCGAGTTGCGCATGGGCCTCGGCGGCGTCGCGCACCGGCACGGTGGCGGCGATACGCGGCTTGAGCAAGCCGCGCTCCACCAGGTCGATCACGCGCCGCAGGTCCGACAAGGTGGCGTGCGCACTGCCGATGATTTCGATTTCCTTCAGGATCGACAACGCCGGATTGAGCTGCACATTGCCCGGCTCGACGTTGCCCACCACCACCAGGCGTCCGCCGGCCGTGAGCGCGCGCACGCTGGACGCGAAGGTCGGACCACCGGCGATCTCGATCACGGCATCGGCACCCTGGCCTGCGGTGATTTCGCGTACAGCCTTGTGCAGCTGGTTGTCCGCGGCCAGGATCACGTGGTGCGCCCCGGCAGCCCTCAACCCGTCGACCTTGCGTTCGGAGCTGGTCGTGGCGATCACCCGCAACCCGAGCATGCGCGCGATGTCGATGGTATGCAGCCCCACGCCGCCACTGGCACCGGTCACCACCACCGTGTCGCCTGCCACCACCCTTGCCCGCTGCAACGCATGAAATCCGGTACCGACGGCACAACTCAGGATGGCCCCCACCTTCAGGCTGATGCTGTCGGGCAGCAGCACGGCATTGCGCGGGCTGGCCACCACGAAGTCGCCATAACCACCGGTGATCTGTTCGCCATAGAAGCCCACCCCGTTGCGGCACAAGTTGTCGCGCCCGGCGCGGCAGGTGGGGCAGACGCCACACGAGATGCGCTGGTTCAGCGCGACCCGATCACCGGGCTTGAACCCGGCCACAAGCGGGCCGACCTGCTCCACTACACCGGCGATCTCGTGGCCCATCACGCACGGCGGGCGGGTGTCCGGAAAATGCCCTTGCCGGTTCAGCAGATCGTGTCCGCAGACGCCACAGGCGGCCACCCTTACCAGCATCTGGTCTTCCCGGTGTTGTGGTGCCTCCACGTCCATCGACTGGAGGACGTCGGGCCCGCCGAACCCGGTCAGAACCGTGGCCCGCATGGTGTTCTTCATGGTTGTGTGCTCCTTTGCCAACCCATCCACAGGGTGGCAGTGCCACCCATAACCGATTCGAGCTGCGCTTCACTCAGGAAGGGCATCTCCTTGATGAACATGTCGATCGCCTGCGCATAGCTGCAACTGCGGCGGGTGAGGTCGGTGCCCCACATCGCGCGATCGGCACCAAAGGCATCGACTACGCTGCGGACGTGGCCATGCATGTCGCGATAGGGATACGGCGCATCGGAATGGGCCGGCAGCGACGACACCTTGACAGCGACGTTGGGCTCGGACGCCAGCGCGAGCACGGCCTCCACCGCCGCGCTGACGGCGTCGCCCTTGTCGAGCACGTGCAGATTGATGTGGTCCACGATGAACCGGATGCGCGGAAACCGGCGCGCCAGTGCCCCGATGGTGGCGGCCCGCAGCGGTGCCCAGACCATGACCGGCAAGCCGAGCCGGTCGGCAATCGGCCAGAACCAGTCGGCGGTTCCGTCGTCCAGCCACGATACGGCCCGGTAGGGCGGAAACGTGAGCCGCACGCCGATGAACCCGGACGATGACCAGTTCGCCATCACGCTGCGGCTCTCGGGTTTGTCCAGCGCCAGCAGGGCCAGCGCCCGGAAGCGATCGGGCCAATGCACTGCGGCCTCGACGCACAGCGCGTTGGCAGCGGTGTGCCCCGGAACCAGGTAGGCCCGCTCGACACCAACGCTGTCCATCTCCGCCAGGATATCTTCAAGCGCCACGAAGGTCTGCATCATGCGCGCCGCAGACTCGGCATTTGCCCACAGATGGATCTGGCTGTCAAAGAGTTTCATCGACGCGTGCTCAATCCAGAATCGCCGCGGCCACCGACTCGCGGTGCTGCGTCGCATCGCCAAACTGGTATTCCAGCAGCTTGCCGCGCTTGAGCAGGAAGTGGATGTCGAACTCCCAGGTGAACCCGACACCACCGTAGATTTGCAGCGCGTCGTTGCAGATCAGCCGGCAGGCATCACCACACGCGGCCTTGGCGATCGACACCGCCAGAGCGGCCACTGCCTCATCCTCCTGCAGCGCCCAGGATGCGTAGTAGGCGGCGGAGCGTGCGCCCTCGAGCGCGACCAGCATGTCGGCACACTTGTGCTTGATCGCCTGGAAGGCCCCGATCGGGCGGCCAAACTGCTTGCGGTCCTTGGCATAGGCCACGGCCAGGTCGAGCGCGGTGGCCGAGACGCCCACCATCTGCGCGGCTGCAGAAAATGCGCTGGTCTGCAGCAACCGCGCCAGTGCAGCGGTGCCAAGCGACTGGGCGGGAGCCCCATCGAGGTGGACCTCGCCCAGCAAGGCCATCGGATCGACCGCCTGGTGCGGTTGAACCCGGACCGCAGTGGCATCGCACAGGTACAGACCGGTGCTACCGTGGCTGTCGGCAGCCGACACCAGGAAATGGGTGGCCGCCTCGGCGCACGGCACCGCGATCTTGAGCCCGCGCAGGCTGATGCCATTACCCGCAATACCTGCCTGCACCTGGGCCTCATCGCGCAAGGCATGGGCAAACGCGATGCGCATTTCGCCCGCAGCGATCGCCGGCAGGCATGCGCTGCGCTGGCTCTCGCTGCCATAGCGGCCGATCACGTCGGCCGCCAATTGCGTATCTGCCATCGTGGCGGGGACCATGGCGGACCCGAATTCTTCCAGCACCAGGACCAGATCGATCAGGCCCAGACCCGAGCCGCCGTGTTCGGTGGGTACCAGCAGGGTCTGCAGGCCGAGGTCGCACAGGCCCGTCCACAAGGGCCGGTCGAACTTGCCGATGCTTGCGCGTGCCCTGCGCACGCCCCAGCGGTCGGTCAAAAAGCCGCGGACGCTGTCGCGCAGCTGGTACTGTTCTTCGTTGAAGTCGAAATTCATGGTGTGTCTACTTGGGCAGGTCAAGCACCTGCTCCGCGATGATGTTGCGCTGGATCTCGGAAGTGCCGGAATAGATGGTCATCGCGCGCGACTGCAGGAAGCGCAGCGCGAACAGGCCCTCCCCGGCTGCAGACGGGTCACCCGGTAACAAGGCCCCGCCTTCACCCGCGAGCTCCATCGCGGTTTCGGCCATGCGCTGGGCCATGTGGCTCCAGTACAGCTTGGTTGTGGAGGCGGCGGCGCCAAGGTCCTGCCCCTTGGCCACGCGGGCCTGCGCGCGCAGGCCATTGAGTCGCACCAGCTCGAGCTCGATGTAGCTGGCCGCGATCTTCTGGCGCATCACGGCGCCCTTGGCCAGCGCGCGGCCGTCGCGCTTGGTGCGCCTGGCGACCTCGATGATGCGGTCCAGGTCGCGCCGGAAGCGCACCTGACGCGGCAAGGCCTCCTCGGGCCCGCGTTCGAAACGCAGTGTCGACATGGCGATGCGCCAACCCTGGTTCAATTCACCGATCAGATTCTCCACCGGCACACGCACGTTGTCGAAAAAAACCTCGTTGAACTCGGTCTCGCCGGTGATCTGGACCAGCGGACGAATCGTGATACCCGGCGTAGCCATGTCGATCAGTACAAAGCTCAGCCCTTTGTGCTTGGGGACGTCGGGATCGGTGCGGCCAAGCAGGAAGCACCATTGAGAGAACTGCGCAAAACTGGTCCAGATCTTCTGGCCGTTGATGACGAAGTGCTCGCCGTCGCGCGTGATCCGGGTACGCACCGATGCGAGGTCCGAGCCGCTGTCGGGCTCGGAGAAACCCTGGCACCAGACCTCGTCGGCCTTGAGGATGGCAGGGATGAAGCGCTCTTTCTGCTTCGCGGTGCCGTGCGCCATGATCACCGGGCCGGCCAGATTGCGGCCGATGATATTCAGGCCTTCGGGAGCGTCGGCCCTGGCCATCTCCTCCAGAAAAACGCCGTACTCGACCTGCGTCAGACCGCGCCCGCCGTACTCGCGCGGCCAGGCGACACCCGACCATCCACCCTGGTACAGAAGCCGCTCCCATTGGAGGCGGAACCTGGCTCGCTCGTTCTCGTCGTGCGGCTCGTGCACGGTGGTACCCCAGCCGGCCGGCAGGTTGTCGCGCAGCCAGGCGCGGAGTTCCTCGCGCAGGGCGGCCATCTGTGGCGTATCGCGAAAATCCATCAATCGATCCTCCTGCAGCGGCCGGTGTCGTCCGGCCCCTGGTTCATGCCCAGCGCCACTGCCGGCGCATATCGGATTGCCGTGGAACGAACACCCGGTCCGCTCAGCGGGCCACCAGGGACGAGATCGGAACCGCCCGGCCATCCTTGATTTCATTGATGTTGATCACCACGTCGGACTGGTTGTCGCCGCCGAAGCGGTAGTCTTGCAACAGGCCGTTGTATTCGAGCTTGCGCAATGTCTCGGCAACCTTGACCGACTCGATGGAGCCGGCCTTCTTCATGGCATCGAGCACCAGCATGACGTTGTCGTAGCCGACCAGCTCGTAAGGCAAGGGGGTGCGCCCATTGGCCTTTTCGAACTGCTGCGAGAAGCTTCGTATGGCCGGGGTGTCCGAGGTGGTCGGACCGGTCGCCACATAGATGCCTTCGGCCGCCTGTCCGGCAGCCTTTACCATTGCCGGGCCGGCCAGTGTCACGCCCACACTCATCAGCACGGGCTTCAGGCGCAGTTCGCGGTACTGCTTGGCGAAGGCCACGCTCTCGATGCTGATCGCGGCGATCACGGCGTCGGCATTGATGCCGCGGATCTTGCTGAACAGGCCGGCAAAGTCGGTGGCACCCGGATCGAAGAACTCCTCCATCACGATCTGGCCGCCCAGGCTTTTGGTGCGTGCACTGATGGCAGCCGCCGCGCTGCGACCCCAGTCGTCATTGCGGCCGACGAAGGCGACCGTCTTGATGCCCTTGGTCTTGAACAGGTAGTCCACCGCGGGGTTGACGTTGGTGATCGAACTCAGTGTGCTGCGGAAGCTGAAGGGATACTCCGGCCCCACCACCGACGGGGCAGCGGCGATGAAGCTCATGCCGACCGTCTTGCTCTTTTCCAGCGCCGGCAGGATGGCGAGCGTCGTGGTGCTGGCCGGGCTGGTGAAGATCACCGAGGTCTTCTCGGAGTTGATCAGGCGTTCGACCGCGGCCGCCGTCCGTTCGGCCTTGGACTCGTCATCGATGTTGACGATCTGCACGGTATAGGTGTCGGCACCGATCTTCACGCCGCCGCCCGCATTGACCTGCTTGGCAGCGTATTCGAGACCGCCCAGGGCCTCCTTGCCCAATGCGGCATTGGGGCCGGTCACGGTCAGGATCCCGCCCAGCTTCAGGACTTTGGTGCTTTGTGCATGGGCCAGCGGCACGCTGGCAGTGGCTGCGAGCAGGACGGCTCCCAAAACGGCCCGGCCAATCGCGTGGTACTTCTTGAACATCTTCGTCTCTCCTTCGGTGGTGGTTGGAATGGACTTTCAGGCGACGCGCAGCGCGCGCCGCAAGATCTTGCCGGTCGGCCCCTTGGGCAGCTCCGGACGAATTTCGATCGATGCCGGCACCTTGTAGTAGGCGAGTTCGGCCTTGCAGAGCGCCATCAGTTCCTCGACGGAAGCCTGCTGGGACGGCTTCAGGGCCACAAAGGCGTGGGGCAGCTCACCCATCAGTTCATCGGGTCGGGCCACGACCGCTGCCTCGGCCACGGCCTGGTGGTGGTACAGAACTTCCTCGATGTCCACCGGGTAGATGTTCTGGCCGCCGCGAATGATCAGGTCTTTCTTGCGGTCGACGATGGCGAACAGGCCGTCCGCATCCATGGTCCCCAGGTCTCCTGTATGCAGCCAGCCGTCGACCAGGGCCTGCGCATTCGCTTCCGGCGCGTTGTAGTAACCCTTCATCACGCACGGCCCCTTGATGCAGATCTCGCCCACGGTGCCGACCGGCGCGTCCCGGCCGTGCTCGTCCACGATCTTCAAGGCAATGCCCGGCAGCGGGCGGCCGATGGACTTGGCGTGGCGCACCCGGCCATCCTCGTCGAGCACCACCTGGATCGTTGTCACCAGGGCGGTGGACTCGGTGAGGCCATAACCGTGGATGACGATCGCATCAGCAGCGATGCGCTGGCGCAGTCGCACCAGCAGTGGACCCGGCACCGGCGCCGCCCCGACGCAGAAGCGGCGCAGCGAGGTGAGATCGAAGTCTGCCACCTGCGGATGATCCAGCACGCGCTGCAGCATCGTGGGCACTGCGGGGAAAAAAGTGCAGCGGTAGCGCTGCACGGTCTGCAACACTGCCAACGGCTCGAACCGCGGCATCAGCACCAGCGTGGCACCCAGATGGATCGTGGCGTTGATGCACTGGTTCAGGCCGAAGGTGTTGTACAGCGGCAGCGCGCACAGCAGCACATCGTCACTGGCCAGGTGCAGCCAGCCCGGTGATGCATCGTGGTTGGATTGCAGGTTGGCCACGCTCAACATCACACCCTTGGCCTTGCCGGTGGTGGCGCTGGTGTAGAGCATCAGGGCCGTTTCGTCGGGCGCCGCATCGACGGCCGGTGGTGCCTCGGCGGGGTCCCCGCGCAGCGACGAGGCGTCGCCGGCCAGGGGAGAGCGCAGCGGCTCCCCGAACACGAAGACACGCCGCAGGGCCGGGCAACGTTCCTCGAACCCCGGTTTCAGGCGTTGGGCGAACGCGTCATCGAGCACCAGAAACTCCACATCGCAGGACATCAGGGCATGTTCGATCTCGTGCCCCAGGTAATGCACGTTCATCGGCGTGATGGTGCCGCCCAGGATGAAGGTCGCGTATTGCAGCGCGATGAACTCGGGGCGGGTGGCGATCATCAGGCCGAGCTTGTCCCCGCGCCGGAAGCCCGCGGCCGTCAGCCCGGCGGCGTACGCCCGCGCTTGCACCAGCAGGTGGGCGTAGGTCCAGCTCGCGCCCTCGAAGACGACGGCCGCCTTGTCCGGGATCTGCGTGGCGCGTTGGTACAGCGCCGCAGCACGATTAGGCATGGGCCACGCCTCCCAGGTACATCTCCAGCACGGCCGGGTCATGCAGCAGGTCCTGCCCGGTGCCGGTGCGCACGACCAGCCCGGTGCTCAGCACATAGGCACGGTGGGCCAGGCGCAAGGCCATGCGGGCGTTCTGCTCCACCAGCAGGATGGTGGTGCCCTCCTTGTTGAGGTCGCGGATCACCCGGCCCAGTTGCTGCACGATTGTGGGCGCCAGGCCCAGCGAGGGTTCGTCGAGCAGCAACAGGCGCGGCCGGCTCATCAGTGCACGCGCGACCGCCAGCATCTGCTGCTGGCCGCCGCTGAGCAGGCCGCCCTGGCTGTGGATCCGCTCGCGCAAGATCGGGAACAGCGCCATCACCTTCTCCATGTCGGCCTTGATGCCGGCGTTGTCGTGACGGTAGTAGGCACCGAGTTCCAGGTTCTCGCGCACCGTCATTTCCGCAAACACATGGCGCCCCTCCGGAACCATGGCGATGCCGCGGCGCACCATGTGCGGCGAATCCAGCCGGGTCACGTCCTCGCCGTCGAACTCGATGTTCCCGGTGCCGCAGGGCAGCACGCCGCAGATCGCCCGCAGCAGCGTCGACTTGCCGGCACCGTTGGCACCGATGATGGTGACGATCTCACCCCGTTGCACGGAGATGGAGACGCCATGCAGGGCCTCCACGCGGCCGTAGTTGACCTTGATTGCACGTACCTCAAGCATCGGTGTCCACCCCCAGATAGGCCTCGATCACCTGCGCATTGGTGATGATCTGGGCCGGGGTGCCCTCGGCGATTTTGCGGCCCTGGTCCAGCACCACGATGCGGTCGCACACGCGCATCACCGCAGGCACGTCATGCTCCACAAGCACCACCGTGATACCGTCGTCGCGGATACGCAACACCATGTCGGCGGCGCGCTGAGTCTCCCCCGGGTTCATTCCGGCAAAGGGCTCGTCGAGCAACAGCAGGCGTGGCCTGAGCGCCAGCGCGACGGCCATGCCGAGAAGACTCTGGTGGGCATAAGCCAAGGTTCCGGCGACGGTAGACGCCGCCTGGGCCAGTCCGATCCATTGCAGCACCTCTTCGGCGCGCGCGCGGGCGCGGACCTCCACCTCGCGTGCCGACGGCAGGCACAACCAGTCGGCCCAGAACCCGATCCGCGCACCTGCAAGTGCCGCGATCTCGACGTTCTCGAACACCGTCAACTTGGGGAATATGCGTGTGCCCTGGAATGTGCGCGAGATCCCCAGGGATGCAATCTGGTCGGGTCGCAGCCCCACCAGCGGGCGACCCTCCAGGCTCACGGATCCGGCGCTGGGCGGGAAGCGGCCTGAGATCAGGTTGAAGGTGGTCGTCTTTCCAGCACCGTTGGGACCGATCAGGCCAAGGATGGAGCCGCGCTCGACCTCGAACGACACGCCGTTGACGGCGTGTACGCCGCCGAAGTTCTTGGACAGGTCCCTGACGAGCAGCATGGCGGTGGTGGGATCGGTCATGGGGGCGGCGCCTTGTTGCCACCGGCGCGTCGACGCAACGCCGCCAGCCAGGAGTCGACCAGGCCGATGAGGCCACCGGGCATGAACATCGTGACCAGGATCAGCAACACGCCCATGACGATCGGGCGCATCTCATTCGAGAAACTCAGCAGTTCCGGTACATAGACCAGAAACACGGCACCCAGCAGGGGACCGGCCAGCGTGCCAGCGCCTCCGACGATCACCATCACCACCATGTCGACGGCGGCGAACATGGTGAACTGGCCCGGCGACAGCACGGTGAGAAAGGGCGCCAGCAGCAGGCCGCCCAGCGCGCCGACGAAAGCGCCAATGCACAATGCGGTCACCTTGGACTTCATCAGCGGCACACCGACGAACTCGGCCAGCAGTTCATCTTCCCGGGCGGCAACGAACAGGCGCCCGGCCCGCGAACGGACGAGCCGCGCCAAGGCCAGCGTGGCCAGCGCCAGCACGAACAGGATCAGGTAGAAGAACGAGATCTTGGTGTCGAAGGCGAAGCCAAGCACCGGCTCGGGCGGCGCGATCTGCCGCAGGCCCAGCGGCCCATTGGTCATGCTCTGCCAGTTCGCGAGGATCAGCCGCACGATCTCGCCGAATGCCAGCATTACCAGCACGAAGAAAGGCCCGCGCAGTCGCATCGTGATGGAGCCGACCACGGCAGCACAACCCACGGTGCACGCCAGCGCGATCGGTGCCGCCTCCCAGAAGCTGAAGCCGAGCTTGGTTCGAAGCAGCGTCGAGACGTAAGCGCTGATGGCGACGAAACCGGCCTGGCCGAAATTGACCTCTCCCGCATAACCCAGCACCAGACCCATGCCCAGCGCCATCAGGCCCCACAACAAGGTCAGGGAGAGCAGGTAGATCTGGTAGTCGCCGAGCACCGGCGCAAGCAGCGCGAGCACAATGACGGGGATCAAAAGCGCCAGGGTCTTCATACGGCACGTTTTCCAAGCACGCCATTGGGTCGCAGCAGCAGGACAACGATCATGATCAGGAAGGTAAAGACGTCCTTGAACGCATAACTGATGTAGGCACCCGTGAGTGTCTCGGCCAGACCAATCAGGAGGCCGCCCACGATGGCACCGGAAATGCTTCCCAGGCCGCCGAAGATGACGATCACGAAACTCTTGAGCAGGGGCGCGCCGCCCATGTTGGGCTCGGTGGCATACAGCGCCCCGATCAACGCGCCGGCGGCGCAGGCCATCGCGCCGGACACCGCAAACGCAACGCCGATCACACGGTCCACGTTGATGCCGATCGATTCGGCGCCGGTGCGGTTTTGCGCCACCGCGCGCAAGGCCTTGCCGATGCGCAGCCGGTAGAGCATCCAGTACAGGACGAGTACCAGCACCAGCATCGTGCCGATGGCCACCAGACGCTGGTAGGTAACGATCAGCGTGCCGATCTCCACGGCGCCCTCTATGCCCATATCCATTTGCCGCGGGTCGGTGCCCCAGATGATGATGGCCACCTCATGCAGCACGTACAACACGCCGGTGGTCACGAGCAGCGACTGCAGGGGTGATCCGCGCATCACCGGGCGCACCGTTGCCAGATAGATCACGACGCTGAGAAGCGCCAGCACCAGCATGGCCACCGGCAGCGCCACGAAGAAGCCGACCCGCATGAACTGCATCATCGCCAGCGTGGAGAAAGCGCCAAGCATGAGCAGTTCGCCATAGGCGAAATTGATCACCCGTGCCACCCCGAACAGCAGCGTGAAGCCGAGCGCGCACAGGGCGTAGATGCTGCCCAGCACCAGGCTGTTGGCTATTTGCTGCGCAAGCACCTGCAGTACCCGCAAAGGTTCGACACACTGACACTGTCAAGGTACACGGGGAGTCTCCTCATCCGGATTGGGTTGCCGCAGGACACCGGACTATTAATCCGACGTTTATTCGGATTATGGCGACACCGCCAGTGTTGTCAATTGCATCGCCCATCAGGAAAACCCTAATCCCGTTCCTTGAGTAAGATGCGACTGTCACGCGAATGAACAGGCAGACGGCGTGTGTGCCACCGGCCTTCACCTGACGGATGAAGCCAGACAAACCGGAATATTTTCGAGACTATCCAACCCGGGAGAAGTGATTGAGTCAGAACACCAACATCGCCGAGGCCCGCTGGAGGCATCGGCTCACCGCAGCCACCGAGCGCTTTCTGCCGGCAGGAACCGAGCAGAAGCAGCAGCGCAGCCGGGCGCGCCGCTCGGAGATCCTGAAGGCGGCCGTCCGGGTGTTCGCACGTGACGGGATTGCGGGTGCACGGATCGCCGATATCGCCGCCGAAGCCGGGGTTCCGGTGTCGTCGGTGTATGACTACTTTTCCGACAAGGAGTCGGTTGCCCACGCCTTGCCGGTCGACCACATGGCGCAGTTTTTTGCCGAGTTCGCACACCTGGCGGAGAGCCGGGCCAGCGCACGCGAGCGTCTGCGTCTGTACCTTTGGCTGACGGTGGATTTCGCCCGCCGCCACCACGAGTGGGCGCGCACGCTCTACCTGGAGATCTGGCCCAGTGTGATGATGGAGAAGGCCGACGTACGTCGAAGCCTGGACGATTTTTCGCACATCATGCTAGAACTGATCCACGACGGCGAACGGCTAGGCGAATGGCCGGTGGATCCCGCGCCCTACCAGACCGCGACCATATTTACCGGGGCCATCACCCAGTCGATCGTCACCTGGTTGCTCTACCGCAATCCGCGCGACATCATGAAGGCCACGGGTCCGCTGGCCGACAGGCTGATCTCGCTGCTCAGTCCGATCGAGCCGAAGGCTGAAACCGACGGTGTCAAGACCTCGCCCAGGCGTCCGAGGGAGGACTTCAAGCTTGTTGCCGCAAAGCCGCGCGCTGCGTCCGGGCGCCGGATTGCCTAGCTTCAGGCCGAGCTGAGTGCGGCACGGCTTGCGAACAACCAGGTCCATTCGCCTTCGAGCACGAGCGTGTCGTCGGCCTTGATCACCTGGTAGTCGAAGCGCACGGTGCCGCGCGGGTGCTTCTTGCTGGGTTTGAGTTCCCTGATCACCAGTTCCAGCCGTATCGTCTCGCCAAACAGGACCGGGGCCTTGTAGCGCACGGTTTGCTCGATGATGGCAAGACCGGTTCCGGCGGAAAAACCGGTGCGCTCCAGCAGGCCGGATGCAATCGCCACGGCCACCAGTCCGGCCGGGAAGGCACCACCGTAGATGCCGTGTTTGTTGGCATAGTCGTAGTCCACGTGCATCGGGTTCATGTCGCCCGAGAACATGGACCAGAACAGGCCGTCGGCCGGCGTGACGGTGCGGCCTTGCGTGACAATGCGATCGCCGAGCTTGAAGTCCTCGAAAAAACGGGCAGCGGGTCCGATGAATCGCGTGGCTTCGGTCATCTGATCCTCACTTGTCCAGGTATTGCGGAGCACGGTGCTCCAGGAACGCGCGCACGCCCTCGCCGCCATCCGCACCGGCGGCCATCCGGGACGATAGCGCCTGCGCGTCGAGGTAGGCATCCATCCAGCTGCGGCCCTCGATTGCGACGGAGGCCAGCTTGCGCGCCCGCACCGACGGCAGGCTCTTGGCGGCGATGGTTGTCGCCAGCTGCATCGCGCGTGGCACCACCTGGTCCCGCGGGACGACGTAGTTGAAGAAACCGGTCGGCTCCAGATCGCGGGCGCTGAATCGCCCACCGGTGAACAGCATTTCACGCACCTTTGCTTCGGGCATCTTCAGCATGGCAAACACACCGCCACCGCCGGCCACCAGTCCGTAGTCGATTTCGGGGCAGGCGAACTGCGCATCGTCGGCCGCCACACGCAGGTCGCACAATGCGGCCAGGATCATGCCGATGCCGATCGCATGGCCGTTGATGGCGGCAACCACCGGACGGTCCATGCGGGCGAAGCCGGGCACGCGTTCGTTGATGAACGCATAGCGCTGCTTGCGCCGGTCGGGGTCCATGCCGACAAAGTCCTTCAGATCGGCACCACCACACCACGCTCGGGCGGTCGGCGGAGCGCTGAGCACCACGGCGCGAATCGCGTCGGTCGCCTCGACCACCTCGACCAGCCGGCCGATGTCTTCGTAGACCGAGAGCGAGACCGCGTTCACCGGCGGCCGTGAAAACACGACATGGGCCACGCCCGCATCGTCGAGAGTCAACTCAAGGCTGCCCAACACCTGCCGCATGGCATCTCCCTTTCATCGCGCCAGCAGGATCGAGGGATCCGCCAGTTGGTCCAACTGCATCAGCTCCCCGGCCAGGCGTGCCGGGTCCTGCTGGCGGGCCCAGAACACCGGGCCACCGAGCCAACGTGGAAATGCGGCACGCTGGACCAGTGCCACGTCAAGATCGGCGGCACGCGCCAGCTGCGATTCGACCGCCAGCCGCGCGGCCTGCGCGGTCAGGGCGAGCCACAGGCTGCGCAGGACCGACTCGTCCGCCACGGCGCCGACGACCTGACTAGCGAGGCCGAAGTGCTGCATGGCAGCGTCGATCCGTTCTGCTGCAACACCCTGCTCGCGCAGGCACTCGGCCTGATGACGCAGGGCCAGCAACAGGCGTTGAACCCAGGTCTCCTGCACCTGGTCCGCCACGGCGTCCTTGGCCGCCTCGCGCTGCGCGAAGAACAAGTGGCGCAGTGCCGCCGCTTCCCCTGACATCCGGAACTGCTGGAACAAGGCGCGCTCGCGGATCAGCGCGTCGTCGATCGGCATGCTGGATGCTGCCTGCACCATCTCGATGGCCGACACCACGTTGGGGCGCGCCAGGCCGCCGCGCAGCCACTCCTGTGCCGCCTGCTGAGCGCTGCTGCCGATGGGATCCGCGGGCACGGTCAGGTCGCGCAGGCGCCGCTTGCCGGTCAGCCCCGCGGCACACCGTACGGCGGCAGCACGCAGGTCACCGTCGGCCAGCGCATCGACGATGCCCAGGGCCAACGCCTGCTGCGCCGGCACGCGCTCACCCGAGCAGACCATCCCGATGGCACGTGCCATGCCGACGAGCCTGGGCAGGCGCTGCGTACCACCCGCGCCAGGGATCATTCCGAGCGTGACCTCCGGAAGGCCGAGCACGGTTTTTGCGGCAGCGATGCGGACATCACAACCCAGCGCCAGTTCGAAACCGCCTCCGAGCGCGGCGCCGTGCAGTGCAGCCACCACGGGCTTGGCGCAGGCTTCGATCGCCGCGATCACCCCCGGCAACTGCGGCTCCTCGAGGGGGCGGCCGAACTCGCGCAGGTCCGAGCCGGCGATGAACGTGGAACCGGCGCCGATCAATACCGCGGCCTGCAGCGCGCTGTCCTCGGCCAGCAGTCGAACCGCGTCCAGAATGCCGCGGCGCACGTTGGTCGATCCGGCGTTGATCGGCGGGTTGTCGATGGTGACAACCAGCACCGCGCCGTCACGTTCGGTACGGACCTCGGCGGTCACGGCAACAGCGGCTCGATCAGCTCGAAATGGGAGATATCCGCCAGCGACCCCTTGCGCTCGCTCCTCCACGCAGCCTTCACGCGCATGCCGGGCTCGAGCCGCTTGGGCGCCAGGGCGATATCGACGCCATCCAGCACATGGATCATCTTGGTCGAAGCGCCGTCGAGCATCACCTCGGCGTAGATGTAGGGGGGCTCGCGCGTCTGCCCGACGAACTTCAGGTGGATGATCGAAAACGCCAGCAGGACACCCGTGTCTGCCACGTCGGTCCAGGTGCCGGTTCGCACGTAGCAGATGTCGCAGAGTTCGCGTGGCGGCAGCAGCACGCTATGGCATTGGGTGCAGCGGATGCCCATGATGCGACCGGAGCCCTGCATCTCGTCGAACAGGCGGCCATAGTAGGGACCACGTGCATGCCGGTACTCAAGCGTCAGCGAGGTTGCCAGACTGTCCAGCGGTGGCCGCGCGTCGGTCAGCGGCGCCACCATCGCGGATGCATCGGTCGTGGCAACCGCAGCCGCACTGGGAACAAAGCCCGCGAGATCCAGGATCGTGCCACCGGCCTGCCCGGCCCAGACCGCCTCCACGCGTTGCCCGATGGCGCATGCCGTGTCGCCTACCAGGCGATGCATCAGGTCGCAATCGGTGCCGTCGAGCCGCACCGTCGCGAGCGTGAATTCGGGGGTGCGGGTGAACCCGGTCAGCGTTCCCGTGTTGGGGACGGTGACCAGCACATGGTCATCGCTGCCACACTGGCAGACGTCCTGCGCCGGCACTTCGACACGGTTGCAGGCGCGGCATTGCGTGCCGACGATGCGATGGCCGGCAAGCTCGGCGAGAAAACTTCCCATGGCCTGACCAGGGGTCAGGCGGTATGGCAGGGTGATGGTGCTCTTGAACGGTTGCAGGTCGAGCGGTTCGGATTCGGGGGCTTGGAACACGATGGAGATCCTTCTTTAGTCGTTGCTGACAACCGCCAGGCCGCGCAGATTGGCCCAGCCACCGCCGGTTTGCGCCGCCGCCAGACGTGCCCCCTGAATCTGGTGTGCCCCAGCCTTGCCGGTGACCTGCATCGCCGCTTCGATCAGGCGGATCAGCCCGGCCGCCCCGATCGGATTGGCGCCCAGACAGCCACCCGAGGGATTGACCGGAATGTCGCCGCCCATCGATGTGGCGCCGGACATGACCAGGTCGGCGGCCCCGCCGGGCTTGCATAAGCCCAGGCTTTCGTAGTAGCTCAGCTCGAAGCAGCTGAAAGGCTCCTGCACCTCCACCACATCGAGTTGCCGGCGTGGGTTCGTGATGCCCGCGGCGCGGTACACCACCCGGGTCGCATGCGCCAGTGGCTCGGACATGAGCATCGAGCGCTGCGGCGCGTTGTCGGCTTCGGCGCAATAAGCCATGCCACGGATGAACGCCGGGTGCTCGCAGGTCCGTGCCGCGAGGTCCTGGGTGGACAAAACGACCGCCGCCGCGCCATCGGAAATCGGCGGGACATCGAGCAGCTTGATCGGCCACGCAAGATGTTTGGAATTCAACACATCGTCGACCGTGACGTCGCGCGCTGCATGGGCAAAGGGATTGAGTCGGGCGTTGCCCAGGTTCTTCACGACGACATGGGCGGCCGCCTCCTCGGTATGACCCAGCTTGTCCATGCGGGCACGCCAGTAGGCGGCCGAAAACCCCATGATGCCAACTGCAAAGTCGCGTCCCCAGAACGGATCGTAGAGGCTCGAAATGGATGCCTGCAGGGCCCCCTCCGACAACTTGTCGTAGGCCACCACCAGCACCCGGTCGGCAAATCCGCCGGCCACCTGGTAATAACCCGCCAGAGCGCCGGCGAATCCGGTGCCGCCGCCACTGGTGATCCGCACCACCGGCTTGCCGCGCGCACCGAGCGCATCGACGACCCATTTCTCCGGCTGGTTGACCGCAGCAAACAGGACCGGGCCACTGGCGACGACCACCGAGTCGATGTCGTCCATGGTCAATCCCGCATCCCGCAAGGCGCGTTGCGCCGCTTCCCGCACCAGGCCGGGAACATTCACGTCCGCCCGGCGGCGCTGGTGGTGCGTCTGACCGACGCCGACAATTGCTACTCTGCTCATGGGTTCAGACCTCGACGACAAAGACACAGTGGGACTGGGCGCCGATGCCGGAACTGGCGTGCACCACCGCGTTGGCAGCACGCCCATCCCTGAGCTGCTCGGTCGCCTCGGCAAGGCGCACGAGGCCGGTGGCCATGATCGGATTGGCGGGAATCGCGCCGCCGGATGCATTCACGAGACCGCCTCGCGAGCCGCGCACCACGGCCATCGCCGCCCCGGGCTCGGCGAGCCCCAACGCCTCCAGAGTCATCAACTCGGCCACCGCGGAAGTCGCGCTGAATTCCGCGGACTCGATCTTGTCGACGCCGACGCCGGCGCGCTTATAGGCGGATCTCGCGGCTTTGACGCAGGCATCGAGACCAGGCGCACGCATGGTGAAGACATTGCTCTCCATGGCGCTGCCCATGCCGGTCACCCATACCGGCGCTGACGTCACGCGACGCGCAACACGTTCGCTTGCCAGGATGATGGCCACGGCACCGTCCACCGGGCGCGCCATCATCAGTTGTCGTAGCGGCGAGGCGACCAGCGGCGACGCCATGATGGCGTCCTGGTCGGGCACGCTCGCGAACTCCACATGGGGATTGGCAGCGGCACGCGCCCACGCCGAGGCCGCAACCTCGGCCAGGTCCTCCTCGCGCAGCCCGTGCCGGCCCAGGTAGCTCTGCGCCATCAGGCCCGACGCGGTGTTCTCGTCGAGGCCCACAGTCCGCTGGTAGAACGGATCGGCCATGGTCGAGAAGAACTTGGACACATCGGATTCCGAGGGCTTGGAGTACGCGATGATCAACCCCACGTCGGCCGCTCCGCTGGCGATCTTGGTCACTCCGTAAAGAGCGGCCCACAGACCGTCATCCTCCACCCGCGACTCCTCCTTGTGGTGGGCGCCCATGGCCCCCAGGAAGCCGCAGTTGGAGATGCTGCGGCCGTCGAGCACGTCGCTGCCGCTGTCGATGACGAACTCGACGTCTTCGATGCGCAGCCCGCTGCCCTTCAGGGCGCGCTGCACGACCGCCGAGATCAGATCGGTGTGCTGCGCATCGGACCAGGCCGACCGCAGGCGGGTTTGCGCCGTCGACACAATGCCGACCCGATTGCGCCTGGGAATCAAATGCATGGTTGGGGTGCCCTTAAAAGTCGATTTATATTCGGATTATTCGAGTGCACGATCCTCTTGTCAATCACCAGACACCTAGGGTTTTTACCTATCAAGACAGAAAATATGGCCGGAGCGGCCCAGATTCAAAGATCTGACAATTATTCGAACTTGATGTTGCCAACGGGCTATAACAACCAAGTGAAGACTTGAGCTTTTCAAGCATCACCGACACATCCCTGACCGCAAAGTCGCGCGGACCAGCCCCTACAACCCGCGTCGGCTGCACTCCTGCCGCGAGTTGTCAACGGACAAGCCGCGTGGAGAATCCTGCAGCGGGTCTGCGCCGCACCAGAAGAGCCGAAACCTAAGGGAGACGGAAATTGCCAATATCCCACTGTCATGCCGGGCTTGATGAGCCTGCCCCGGACTTCGATCCGGGGGCATCCATGCAGTTGGAGCCATGGATTGCGGATCGGGCCTGCCCCGGACCGCGATCCGGGGTCCGC
>JANOUM010000561.1:0-6178 GCA_031416855.1 Rhodoferax sp.
TCGACACCGTCGTGCGCCAGCTCATGAGCGGCAAGGAGGCCATGGTCTACGTGGTGCGGTGTGGTGAAGACACACGCTGCGCCAAGATCTACAAGGAGGCCACCCAGCGCAGTTTTCGGCAGGCGGTGGACTACACCGAGAACCGCCGGGTCAAGAACTCGCGTTCGGCGCGGGCCATGGCCAAGGGGTCGCGTTTTGGCCGCCAGCAGCAGGAGGCGGCTTGGCAGAGCGCCGAGGTCGACGCGCTGTACCGACTTGCCGACGCCGGGGTGCGGGTGCCCAAGCCCTACAACTTCCACGAGGGCGTGCTGCTGATGGAACTGGTCGCCGACGAACACGGCGACGCGGCGCCGCGCATGAACGACGTGGTGCTGACACCCGGGCAGGCGCAGGCCCACCATGCCAGCCTGCTGCTCGAGGTGGTGCGCATGTTGTGCGCCGGCGTCGTGCACGGCGATCTATCAGAGTTCAACATACTGCTGGCAGCGGACGGCCCGGTGATCATCGACCTGCCGCAGGCGGTGGACGCAGCGGGCAACAACCATGCGCAGCGCATGCTGCTGCGCGACGTGGCCAACCTGCGTGACTTCTTCGGACGCGCCGCGCCGGAGCTGCTCCAGACCGATTACGGGCCGGAGATCTGGGGGCTGTACCAGCGCGGGGTCCTGCGCCCGGAGACGGTGCTGACGGGCAAATTCAAGCACCAGTCGGGACCGGTGGACGTAGGCAACGTGATGCGCGTGATCGACGACGCGCGGGCGGAGGAAGCCGCGCGCGTGCTGCGCATGGCGACGCCGCGCTGACCGGCCGTAGCGCGCGCGCCTGCGGGCCGACCCCTTGCGTTCTTGACCTGAATCATGGTAACTTTCAGGCCGCACAGGATCGGGGAGCGACCGGTGCGACACCCCTGCTGGAGGCGCCATGACAATGATTCACCTGTTGGCCATGTTGGCCCTGTCTGCACAGCTGGGCGCGGTCGCTGCAGCGCCCAAGGCGAGCGTCCTGGAACGCGGCAAGTACCTGATGGAAGGTGTGGTGGCCTGCGGCAACTGCCACATGGCGCGCGGTGACAAGGGGCAACCCCTGCCGGAAAAAGGCCTGTCGGGGGGCATGGTGTTCGACGAACCCCCGTTCAAGGCGTTTGCCGCCAACATCACCCCCGACCCGGAGACCGGCATTGGCAAATGGACCGATGCGCAACTGGCCAAGGCGATCCGCGAAGGCGTGCGCCCCGACAAAAGCATCATCGGCCCGCCGATGCCGATCGAGTTCTACCGCCACCTGTCGGACGCCGACCTGGCCGCCATCATCGCCTACATCCGGGCCCAGCCTGCGGTCAAGAGCGCTGTCCCCAAATCCAGATTCAACGTCCCGCTGCCACCCAGTTACGGCCCGCCCATCAAGAGCGTCAAGGCGATCGCGCCCGGCAACACCCGCGCCTACGGCGAGTACCTGGCCAACGTCGGTCACTGCATGGACTGCCACTCGCCGCGCGATGCCAAGGGCATGCTGCAACATGACAAAACCGGCGCCGGCGGCCAGGTGTTCAAGGGCCCCTGGGGCGAAAGCGTGTCGCGCAATCTCACGCCCCACCCGACCGGGCTGAAGGACGTCACTGATGCACAGATCATCAAGTCGGTGCGTGCTGGCATCGACCGCAGCGGCCAGCCCTACAAACCGCCGATGGGTTTCGACTTCTACAAGACCATCAGCGACGCGGACATGGCCGCCCTGATCACCTACCTGCGCTCGCTCAAGCCGCTGCCTTTCGCGGGCAAATAACGCGCCGGGCCGCGCCATGCCTGCCGGGGCTGCAAGCGGGGGCGCGCGCCATGTCGTGGTTTGAGCCGCTCAGGCGTCGCGCACGTCGGCCACCGGCTGATCGCCGAAGTCCGGGCGGGCCAGGTAGGCCAGCACGCGGGCGGCGGCATCCCCGGGCGAGGTCAAATTCCCGGTTTCCTTGAGTTGCACGAAGCCCGCGCGGTCCGGAAACTGCGCCGGATCGCCGGCGCGCAGATCGGTCTGCATGTCGGTGTCGATGACGCCGGGGGCCAGCGACACGACGCGTACGCCGTGCGGCTGATGGGCCTCGTCCAGTGCCACGCAGCGGCTGAAGTGGTCCATGCCGGCCTTGGCGGCGCAGTACAGAGCCGCCCCCGCCATCGGCCGCCGTCCGAGCCCGGACGAGATATTGAGGATCTTCTTGGGCAGCCGCCAACCGCGGGTCGCGGTCAGGAAGGCGGCGCAGAGCTGCACCGGTGCCTCCAGGTCCACCCGCAGCGTGGTCGCCACGTCCTGCGGCAAGGCCGGGTCGAGCGGGCCGAGGCGACCGATCATGCCGGCATTGTTGATCAGGGTCGCACTGGCCAGCTGCGCCATGTCCTGCGCCAGCAACCAGGCCTGCACCCGGGCCGCAATGCCCGCCGGGTCGGACAGGTCGGCCGTCCACTGCACCAGCGAGGCGCCGCGTTCCCGTGCCAGGTCGTCCAGTGCGGCGGACGTGCCGCGCGAAATGCACAGCAGCAAGGCGTCGGCCCGACACAGTTGGCCGGCGATCGCCAGGCCCATGCCGCGCGAGGCGCCGGTGAGGATAGTGAGGTGTTGCATGCGGATCTCCTTGGCACGCCATTGTGCCGGCAAGACAATGCAGCTCCAGCCCTTTGCGCCACAATGCCCTGCCATGCCCATGCCCACCCCCCTGATCCTGATCCCCGGCCTGATGTGTGATGCGACCGTATGGGAGCCGCTGCTGCCGGCACTTCAACCCCATGCCGATTGCCGGGTTGCCGACCATGGCGACGCTGACAGCATCACTGGCATGGCCCGGCAGCTGCTGGACGGCGCGCCCGCACAGTTCGCGCTGGCCGGCCATTCGATGGGCGGGCGGGTGGCGATGGAGGTACTGCGGCTTGCGCCCGGGCGCGTCACGCACCTCGCGCTGCTCGATACCGGCTACCAGGCGCGCGCCGCCGGTGCTGCGGGTGAGGAGGAGGCGCGCAAGCGCCAGAAGCTGCTGGACATCGCGTGCAACCAGGGCGTGCGGGCGATGGCGACGCAATGGGTGCAAGGCATGCTCGATCCGCCCCGCCTGGCCGACACCGCCCTGGTCGAGACCATCGTTTCGATGTTCGCGCGCAAGAGCGCCGATACCTTCGCGCGGCAGATCCGCGCACTGCTGGCACGGCCCGACGCCACGCCGGTGCTGGCCGCCGTACACATCCCGACACTGGTTTTGTGCGGCCGGGCCGACAGCTGGTCGCCCCTGGCGCAACACGAGGACATCGCGGCGTTGCTGCCCGCGCACCCGGCGGTTCGCGTGGTCGACCAGGCCGGCCACATGAGCACGATGGAGCAGCCGCAGGCGGTGTCGGCAGCCTTGCTCGAATGGCTGCACCCGCAGCTGACTGGAGTAGCTTCGATCGGCCGTGCGGTGCTCACACCGGGGGCCGGAACATCCACAGCGCGAGGCTGATCGTGAAGAACGCCGCCGCTGCGCCAGCGCTTTGTACAACGTCGCAGGCAGGGCCAGGTTGGCAACCACGCGCAGCGCTCCGATTGCGCCACAGTCAGACAGCCAGCGGGTCTTCCTGCATGGCTTCGATCTGCTCTTGCAGCATCAGCACCTGCCCCTTCCAGTAGTCGGTGGAGCCGAACCAGGGAAAGTTGATCGGGAAGATCGGGTCGTCCCAGCGCCGCGCCAGCCAGGCGCTGTAATGGATCAGGCGCAGCGTGCGCAGCGGCTCGATCAGCGCCAGTTCGCGCCGGTCGAATGCGCGGAACTGCTCGTAGCCGTCCACCAGGGCGCCGAGTTGGCGGCTGCGTTGCTGCCGGTCACCGCTGACCAGCATCCACAGGTCCTGCACCGCCGGGCCGGTGCGTGCATCATCGAGGTCGACGAAATGCGGGCCCGGACCGGCCGTGCTGGGCGCGTCCAGCGGGGTCCACAGGATGTTGCCGGGATGGCAGTCGCCGTGCAGCCGCACCGTGCGCAAGGGATCGCGGCCCGCAGCACCGACGCCGTCGCCCAGCCCGGGAAAGACCCGGATCATGTCGATAGCTTGCTGCGACAGGCGCTCCCATTCGGATTGCACGTCCAGCGGGATCTTGTCGTGGGCCAGCAGCCAGCTGCGCGAATCGACCGCAAACGTGGCCACATCGAGAGCTGGCCGGCTCAGGAAGGGCCGAGTTGCACCCACGCTGTGGATGCGCGCCAGAAAACGTCCGATCCACTCCAGCACGTCGGCGTCATCGAGTTCGGGTGGCCGGCCGCCGCGGCGTGGACTGACACTGAAGGCAAATCCCTCGGCATGGTGCAGGCTGCTGCCCCGCAACAGCAGCGGGGCGACAACCGGAATCTCGGCCGCCATGAGTTCGAGCGCAAAGGCATGTTCTTCGAGGATCTGGGCGTCACTCCAGCGCGCCGGCCGGTAGAACTTGGCCACCACCGCCGAGCCGTCTTCCAACTGGACCTGGTACACCCGGTTCTCATACGACGACAGCGCCGTCAGCCGTCCGTCGCCGCGCAGTCCCACCGTCTCCAGTGCATCCAGAACCCGGTCCGGCGTGAGGGTTTCGAAGGGGTGGATGCCGAACAGGTGCGAGGGGGGTGACGCCATGGCGACATTGTCAGGTGAAAGCGGTACATACCCGCTTGTCAAGTCGAAAACATTGACCTACGATAAGTCCAACTAAGAAAGTAAACTGAGACCGGCGTGGAAACTTCTGCAAACAACGGCACAAACCCCCTGCTGGGCACCTGGCACCTGGTGCGCTGGGATGTCCGGTATGGCGACGGGCGTCCACCGAGCCTGCCGTATGGCCCTGATGCCACGGGCCTGATCCTGTACACCGAAGACGGCCACATGAGTGCCTGCATCGCACGCGGCAACCGCGGCAGGCTGTCCAGCGACAGCGTGCGCAGCGCGCCCGAGCCGGAGCGGCTGGCGGCATTCGAGAGCTACTTTCAATACGCCGGACGGTACGAAATCTGCGGTGATGCCGGCCACCGGCAGGTGGTGCACACCGTGACCCAGTCGCTGAATCCGAATTTCGTCGGAACACAGCAAGTGCGCAACATGGCATTCGCCCGCGGCGGACAGGAGCTCACCCTGTCGGCGTCGGACACCGTTCCGGGCACCCCGGTGGCCCGACACCATCGGCTTGTCTGGAGCCGTGGGGCATGAGCATCGCAGGGCCGCTCCCAAGGGCGAATTCCGCAATGCGCAGCATGGAGGATTCCTGATGAGCATCGCAGGGCCGCTCCCAAGGGCGAATTCCGCAATGCGCAGCATGGAGGACTCCTGATGACCCTGCTGGACAAACACCGCTTGCGCTTCGAGGGCGCGCAAGCGGCGTGCCGCGAGCGTTTCTGCTGGAGTCCGTTCCCGGACATGCCCTCCAAGTACCCCGATGGCGCGCAGGCACAGGCCGTCGGCCTGGCCGCCTTCCAGGCGCATCTGGGTCGGCCGTCGGCACCCCGGCAGTTTGCGTTGAACCAGCCCGGGTCGGTCGATGAAGTTGGCGCCGAGGTCTCGCCCTACACGCGCCAGCCGCTGGGCATCCGTTACCCGACAGCCGACATCGACACCTTGTTCGATGCCGCCACCACGGCCATCGCCGGCTGGGCCGCTACCGCCATCGAGACGCGCATCGGCGTGTTGATGGAGGTGGTCGACGTGATTTACCGCTGCCACCTGTTCGAGATCGCGCAGTCGGTCATGCACACCGCCGGCCAGAGCGCCAACATGGCCTACGCCGGCTCCGGCGTCAACGCGCTCGACCGCGCCATCGAGGCCTTGGTCTATGCCGACCAGGCGATGCGCGCGGTGGCGCCCAGCGCACGCTGGGAGCGCCAGTTCGGGCCCGCAAAGGTCGTGCTCGACAAGACCTACCGACTGGTGCCGCGCGGGGTAGCGGTGTGTTTCTCCTGCGCGAGTTTCCCGACCTGGAACGCCTGGCCCTCGATGATGGCCAGCCTGGCCACCGGCAACGCGGTGATCGTCAAGCCGCACCCGGCCACGGTGCTGCCGATGGCGATCTCGGTGCGGGTGTTCCGCCAGGTGCTGCAGGCCGCCGGTTTCGACCCCAACCTGGTGACGATGGCGCTGGACAGCAGCGCCGAGCCGATCGGCAAGCTGCTGGTCCGGCACCCGCAGACGGCGATGGTCGACTTCACCGG
>JANOUM010000562.1:0-10602 GCA_031416855.1 Rhodoferax sp.
CGCCGCTCCAATGACTTCGCGCCGATCAAGGCGGAGTGCCTGGCGGTGCGCAACGGCGTGGGTGTGACCGAGATCGCCAACTTTGCCAAGTACGAGATCACCGGTCCGGGCGCCGAGCAGTTCTTGTTGCGGGTGATGACCAACACCATGCCCAGGCAAGGCCGGCTGATGCTCACGCCCATGCTCAACCACCAGGGCAAGATCATCGGCGACTTCACCATTGCCAAGGCGGCAGACAACCGTTTCATGATGTGGGGTTCCAGCCAGGCGCAGGTCTACCACATGCGATGGTTCGAGCAGCAACTGCCCAAGGACGGTTCGGTGCGCATCGAGCCCTATGGCATGAAACTGGTGGGCCTGTCGATTGCCGGGCCGAAGGCGCGCGACGTGCTGCGGCGGCTGACCGACGATGACGTGTCCAACGCGGCCATCAAGTTCATGGACTATCGCGAGATGGAGATTGCCACCGTTCGTGCGAAGGTCAACCGTGTCACCTACACCGGTGACCTGGGGTATGAGATCTGGGTTGCGCCCGAGTACCAGTTGCGGCTGTACCAGAGCATCATGGCGGCCGGCGCAGATCTTGGCATCCGAAACTTCGGCATGCGCGCCTTGTTGTGCCTGCGCCTGGAGAAGAACTTCGGCACCTGGTACCGCGAGTTCCGCCCGATCTACGGCCCGTTCGAAGCCGGGCTGGACCGCTTCATCAAGCTTGACAAGTCCGACTTCATCGGCAAGGCGGCGGCCGTCAAAGAAAAGACCGACGGCCCGAAACGGACCCGCGTCTTTATGGTAGTGGATGCCGCCGACTCCGACGTGATGGGTGACGAACCGATCTGGGTCGATGGCAAGGTGGCCGGCTGGGTCACCTCGGGCGGTTACGGGCACTATGTGGACCAGTCGCTGGCACAGGGCTACCTGCCGACCGAACTGGTCAAATCCGGCATGCAACTGGAGATCGAAATTTTGGGTGAGCGCCGGCCCGCACGGCTGCAGATGGACCCGCCGTTCGACCCGGACGCCCAACGCATGAGGATGTAGGCCCATGGCAGAGCGCTATTCGGTCTGGTCGCTGCTCAAGCATGCGATGGGCGGCCACAAGGGCTGGGAGCGCGCCTGGCGCGACCCGGAGCCGAAGAAAAACTACGACGTGATCATCATCGGTGGTGGCGGACACGGCCTGGCGACGGCCTACTACCTGGCCAAGAACCATGGGGTGCGCAACATCGCCATCCTGGAAAAGGGCTTTATCGGGTCGGGCAATGTGGGGCGCAACACCACCATCGTGCGTTCCAACTACATGATGCAGGACAACACGGCGTTCTACGAACACTCGATGTCGCTATGGCGCGATCTGTCGGATGACCTGAACTACAACGTGATGTTTTCTCCGCGCGGGTATGTGTTTGCGGCCTGCTCGCAGGCCTCGCTGGACAGCCTGGTCCGGCGCGCCAACATCATGCGGCTGAACGGCATCCGCGCCGAAATTCTGACCCGGGAGGAACTGATGAAGGAGGTGCCCTACCTCGACTACTCGGACAAGGCGCGTTTTTTCATCTATGGCGGCATGATGCAACCCGACGCCGGCACCGCGCGCCACGATGCGGTGGCCTGGGGGTATGCCCGCGCCGCCGACCAGTTGGGTGTGGACATAATCCAGAACTGCGAAGTGCTCGACTACCTGTGGTCGGGGGAGCGCATCGTGGGCGTGAAGACCAGCCGAGGCGATATCGGAGCCGGCAAGGTCGCGGCGGCGGTGGCGGGCCACACCTCGGTGCTGGCGCAGAAGGCCGGCCTGCGCCTGCCGATCGAGAGCCATGTGCTGCAGGCCTTCGTAAGCGAATCCATCAAGCCGGTGGTGCACCATGTGGTGGTCTGGTCGGCCACCTACTTCTATGTATCCCAGTCGGACAAGGGCGGATTGGTGTTTGGCGGGCACATCGACCGCTACAACAGCTACGCCCAGCGCGGCAACCTGCCCAACATTGCTGAGACCACGCAGGGGCTGGTGAGCCTGATCCCATTCGCGGCGCGGCTGCGCCTGCTTCGCCACTGGGGCGGAATCGTGGACATGACGCCCGATGGCAGCCCGATCATCACCACCACGCCGGTGCCCGGTTTCTACCTCAATGGTGGCTGGTGTTATGGCGGCTTCAAGGCGACGCCGGCCTCGGGCTGGTGTTTCGCGCACACGATTGCGAATGACGAGCCGCACGTTTACAACGCCGGTTTCACCATGGACCGGTTTGCGCGCGGCCGGCAGATCGACGAGGCCGGTTACGGCCCCTACAACCATTTGCAGTAAGGGGCGCTGGCACCATGTTGAGAATTCATTGCCCCACCTGCGGTGAACGCGACCACGAAGAATTCAGCTACTTCGGCGACGCCACCAAGGCCTACCCACCCCTGGGCGCCGAGCACCAGGACGCCTGGGTCGAGGCGGTCTTCATGCGCGACAACCCGAAGGGGGAACATGTCGAGTTCTGGCAGCACACGCTGGCCTGCCGGCGTTGGCTGGCGGTGCGCCGCAACACCATCACGCATGACATTCTGGCGGTGATGACGGCGCGCGAAAGGCCGGTGGCATGAACGCCGCGCGGCCGCCCGAAGACGCTCAGCATCGCAGCCCGCAGGTCGAAGGTGCCATGATCAGCAGCGCAGACTTTCGTTTGCCGCAGGGCGGCCGCATCCGGCGCGACCAGCCGCTGCAGTTTGATTTCAATCGGCAGACGGTCAGCGGATTTGCTGGCGACACCGTCGCATCGGCACTGCTGGCACAGGGCACGCATCTGGTGGCGCGTTCGTTCAAGTACCACCGGCCGCGCGGCATCCTGGCGGCGGGTATCGAGGAGCCCAACGCGCTGCTGACCGTCGGCCGTGGCGACCGCCGGGAACCCAACATTGCCGCTACCGTGATCGAGGCGCATGCAGGGCTGCAGGTCCACACGCAGAATGCCTGGCCTTCGGTCGGTTTCGACCTGATGGCGATCAACTCGGTGCTGTCGCCGATCTTGGCGGCGGGGTTCTACTACAAGACCTTCATGGGGCCCACGCGCAAGGCCTGGATGTTCTACGAACATTTCATCCGCAAGGCCGCCGGCCTGGGCGTGGCTTCGCAGACGCCGGACCCGGACCGTTACGACTGGCACCATGGCTTTACCGATTTGCTCGTCGTCGGTTCCGGCCCGGCCGGCCTAACGGCAGCCCTGGTGGCTGCGACCAGTGGTGTGGACGTGACGCTGGTCGAGCAGGACACCGAGTTTGGCGGCTCCCTGCTCAACCACGCGACTGACAGCCCGCAGGCACATTGGCTGGCGCTGAAGCTGGCCGACTTGTCTGCCACCGGCCGCGTGCGCATGCTGTCGCGCGCCACGGCCTTCGGCCTGTACGACGGCAACACCGTGGGCGTGGCCGAGGTGTCCGCTCCCGGTGTGGCGGATGCCGCGCGCGGCGTGCCGCGCCAGCGCCTGCATGTCCTGCGTGCCCAGGCCGTGCTCATGGCCTGCGGCGCGCTCGAGCGGCCGCTGGTGTTCTCGGGCAACGACCGACCGGGCGTGATGCTGGCCAGTGCGGTGGGCACCTATGTGAACCGTTACGCGGTATTGCCGGGTCGCCGGGCAGTGTTCGCCACCAACAACGATGCCGCGTATCTGGATGCCGTGGCACTGGCGCAGGCCGGCGCGCAGGTCACGCTGGCTGATTTGCGGCCGCAGGCGGGCGCGCAGGTCACGGAGCTGGCGCGCGAAGCCGGCGTGCAGGTCCGGTTGGCCACGGCGGTGGTCCATGCACAGGGCGGACACCGCGTGTCGTCGTGTGTGCTGGCGCCGTTCGACATCGCGCAAGGGCGGGTGTGCGGCTCTGAACAGTCCGTGCCGGTCGACCTGTTGGCCATGTCCGGCGGCTGGACGCCCACGGTGCACCTGAGTTCGCACCGCAACATCAAGCCGGTCTACAGGGCCGACATCGCGTGTTTTGTCCCCGGCGGATTCGACCGTGGCCACTTTGCTGCTGGCGCCATGGTGGGCGCCCAGACCATGGCCACAGCCCTGCAGAGTGCGTGGGAGGCCGCCACCCAGGCCGTGCAGGCTTGCGGGCAGTCGGTGGCCGGGGCATCGCTGTCGCTGCCCCAGGGACTGGACACCGACCTGCGATTCGCGCCCGTCGGCCCGATCACGACAGCAAGCGCGCGTGACAAGGCCTTTGTCGATTTCCAGAGCGATGTGGCGGTGGACGACATCGACCTGGCGCACCGCGAGGGCTACCAGTCGGTCGAGCACCTCAAGCGCTACACCACGCTGGGCATGGGCACCGACCAGGGCAAGACATCGAATCTGAACGCCTTGTCGATCATGGCGGCACGGCGCGGGCTGTCGGTGCAGGAGGTGGGTACCACCACCTTCCGCCCGCCGTATTCGCCGGTCAGCATCGGTACGCTGGCCGGTCGCAGTGTGGGTGCCCATCTGGCTGCCGTGCGGCGCACCGCGATGCACGAATGGCATGAGGCCCGTGGCGCCATGATGATGGAGGCGGGTGCCTGGAAGCGCCCCCTGTGGTACCGCAGTTCGGGTGCCACGTTATCCGAGGCCTACCAGGCCGAGATGGAGATCGTGCGCGAGCAGGTGGGTATTGCCGACGTGTCCACGCTGGGCAAGATCGATGTGCAGGGCCCGGATGCCGCCGAGTTTCTGAACCGCGTGTACGTGAACGGTTTTGCCAAGCTGGCGGTGGGCAAGGCACGTTACGGCTTCATGCTGCGTGAGGACGGCATCGTGCTCGACGACGGTACCACCAGCCGGTTGGGCGAGACCGAGTTCTTCATGACCACCACCACCGCACAGGCCGGGCGCGTCATGAGCCACCTCGAGTTTCTGCTGCAGGTGGTGTGGCCCGAGTTGCGCGTCACGGTAGCCTCGGTGTCCGACCAGTGGGCCGCCATGAGCATGGCCGGCCAGAAGTCGCGTGAGGTGCTGCAGGCGGCCTTTCCCCACGTCGATACCCGCACTGCGGCGCTCGGCCACATGGGCGTGCTCGACACCGATCTGACGGGTGCCTTGGCGGGCATCCGAGTGCGCATCATCCGGCTGACCTTCTCCGGGGAACTGGCCTACGAGGTCTACGCGCCCACTCACCATGGCCGCCGCATCTGGGAGCACCTGCTGGAGGCCGGCAAGCCCTGGAAGCTGCGCCCCTACGGCCTGGAGGCGTTGGGCTCGCTGCGTATCGAGAAGGGCCATGTCACTGGCTCCGAGATGGACGGTCGCACCACACTCGACGACATGGGCATGGGCAAGATGGCCAGCCAGATCAAGCCCTTTTGGGGCGATGCCTTGCGCCGCCGTGACGACCTGGCGCGCAGCGACCGGCCCTCGCTGGTCGGCCTGGAGGCGATCGAGGCCGATGGTGCACCGTCCAACGGCGCGATCCTGTTTTTCGCGGACGACGCCATCCGGGGCCATGGCCGCGGCCACATCACGTCCACCACTTACAGCAAGGCGCTGGGCAAGGCGATCGGCCTGGGGCTGCTCGAAGGCGGTCTGGTGCGTGTTGGCCAGGAGGTGATCGCGGCGTCGCCAGTGCACAACCGCCAGTACCGACTGCGCGTGGTTGACCCGTGTTTTCTGGATGCCGAAGGGGTGCGTTACCGTGTCTGAAGCTTCAACCTTTGCCATGCGGCGCAGCCCGTTCGGTGGGCACGGGAACACCATCCATCTGAATTCCGCCGGGCAGACAGGCGTGCGATTGCAGGCGGACACGTTGCCCAGCGTGACGCAGGTCAGCAGCTGGATCTCTGGTGTGTCGGAACTGGAGCATGCGTTGACGCGGCTGCTGGGGCAAAAGCCGCCAATGGACTGCGGCGCGACACTGCCGACCGACCACGGCCTGATGGTGCGTACCGGTCCCGAGGAATTTCTGCTGGTTGCCGAACGCGGCGTCGACAACACCGCGCTGCTGCGCCGCCATGTGGCGGTTGACATCGGGGCAGTGACCGACCTGAGCCACGCACGTTGCCGCATTCGGGTATCGGGTGACAAGTGCCGCGATGCCTTGTCGAAGTTGTTCCCGATCGACCTGCGGGACGCGGCGTTCCCCGAGTCGCAAGCGCGGTTGACGGGCCACCACCATGTGCCGGCGTTGCTGCACCGCATTGGCCGTGATCGGTTCGATATCTATGGCTTTACCACCTATGCGCAGGACCAGTTGCACGCCCTGATGGATGCGGCCCTCGAATACGGGGTGTCGGTCGAGGTCTAGTTGCCAGCCACGCCGCCGCGGAGGCCCGGGCGGACACGATCTTCCATCCAGTGGGAACCTGCGCGATGGGTATCGACCCGGCCCGCAACGTGGTCGACGCCCGATTGCGCGTGTCCGGCATCGACGGCCGGTGCGGTGACGCGCGGCTGGAATGTGCGCACCGGTGGCGCCGGGACTGCGCTGCTCGCTTGGTGTCCCTGGACAGTCGGCTGGCGCGGCCGGCCGTGGGTCAGTGTGCTGGAGGCGCAGTGCAAGCCGCGGGCCTGCGGCACCTTCGGGTTGAAGCACAATGACGCGGGCGGTTGCCGCCCTCACGCTGGCTCTTTTACCCGATAACTGGAATGCCACTTTCCCTTGACTTCTCCGTCCTTTCCGCCTTCACGCTGCTCTGGCTGGCGGTCGTGCCGACGCCGGGCCCGAACGTGCTGATGGTGACCCATGTCGCGGTCACGCGCACGCCAGCACACGTCGCCTTTGCCATTCTCGGCAACCTGATCGGCATTGCATTGCTGGCGAGCCTCGCGCTCGTCGGGTGGGCGGCGGTGCTGGAAGCCTTCCCGTGGTTGCGCCTGGGTGTCAGCATCTTTGGCGGGCTGTACCTGATGTGGGTCGGCTGGAAGCTCATCCGCCGGGCGCGCACGGGCAGCGCCGCACCGACACCCACCTCACGCGCGTCGGGCGACACACTGGCGGATTACCGGCGCACTGCGACCCTCGGGCTCGTCACCGCCCTCTCGAACGCGCAGGCGATCCTGTTCATCACCTCGATCTATGCGGTGGCGGGTGTGTTGAACGCCAATATCGCGACCGGTTTTGCCACCATTATTATCATGCTCGGCTGCAACGCGACCTATCTTGCCGCACTCGGATGGCTGTTTCAGCGCGCGAAGATGCGGGTGGTTTATGCCCGCCTGCGCGGGGTACTCGACGGGACGATCGGCGCGCTCTTCATCCTGTTTGGTGGCCGACTCCTCTGGCGCGCGCTGGCACGTTGACCCGGTTGGCCGCGACATCGAGAAGGCACCGTTGTTCCCTGCGCCGACGGGCACTGCCACACGCGCGCACTGCGCTGTCAGGCAGCCTTGCTCGCCTCAACTTCCACCAGGCAGTCATAAAAAGTCGGCGCCCGCCCCAGGTCGGTCAGCCGCTGGCTGGTGAGCTGGTTCACGTTGTGCCCGTCCAGCCCCAGCTTGCGCCACCAGATGCCCATGCCGTTCACCACTCCCGGGCGGGCTCGGCGGCTCACCTCCATGCGGCAGCGGTAGTCGCCACGCTGGTTGAACACGCGCACGACGCTGCCCGACACGAGCCCGCGGGCCTCGGCGTCCTGGGGGTGCATCTCCAGCAGCGGTTCGCCCTCGATGTCGCGCAGGCTCTGCACGTTCACGAAGGTGGAGTTCAGGAAGTTGCGCGCCGGCGGCGAAATCATGGCCAGTGGAAATTGCGTGGAGCTGCCGACGGGCTCGTAGTTGGGCAGGTGGTCTGGCAGGCCGTCCATGCCCTGCGCGGCCAGTCGGGCGCTGAAGAACTCGCATTTGCCTGAAGGCGTGGGGAAACGACCCTCGGCAAAAGGCGCATCCGCTACCCGCAGGGACGCGAAGCCCTTGTCGAGCAGTTCGTCGAAGTCGACGGCATCGCCATACGCGATGCGGCACAGGCTTTCGTCGTCCTGGTCGAAACACGGCTCGGTGTAGCCCATGTGCCGCGCGAGTTCGCGAAAGATCTGGGCGTTCGGCTTGGACTGGCCCAACGGGGCAATGGCCGGGCGGTTGAGCAACACGTCGGTGTGGCCATAGGCCACCTGCACGTCCCAGTGCTCAAGCTGCGTGGTGGCGGGCAGCAGGTAGTCGGCGTAGTCGGCGGTGTCGGTCTTGAAATGCTCCAGTACCACGGTGAACAGGTCCTCGCGCGCAAAGCCCGCCACCACCTTGGACGAATCGGGCGCCACTGCCACGGGGTTGCTGTTGTAGACGATCACGGCCTCGATGGCCGGCCCGAAATGAGCCGAGGCCGGCCGCAGCAGGTCGTCGCCGATGGTGTTCATGTTGATGGTGCGCGGGGCCGTGCCGGCGCGCAGGTCGGGCCGCTCCAGTGCGGCACGCTGCACCGGGAAGTTGCCCGAGGACGACAGCAGCAATCCGCCAGCACGCTGGCGCCAAGCACCCACCAGCGCGGGCAGACAAGCGATGGCGCGCACCGCGTTGCCGCCGCCGCGCACGCGCTGCATGCCGTAGTTCAGGCGGATCGCTGTGGGCTCGCCGCGCAGGGCGCCCTGGCCGTAGTCGCGCGCCAGGTCGCGCACTTGTTGCGCGTCGATTCCGCACACCTGGGCGACACGCTCCGGGTGCCACTGCATGGCCCGCGTGCGCAGCGCCTCCCATCCCACTGTGTGCTGTGTGATGTAGTCGTGGTCCAGCCAGTCGTTGCGGACCAGTTCGTGCATGATGCCGAAAGCGAGCGCCGCATCGGTGCCCGGCAGCGGCGCGATGTGTGCATGGCATTTGTCCGCTGTCTCGGAGCGTCGCGGGTCGATGCAGATGAGCCTGGCCCCCCGGCGCTTGGCTTCCTGGGCGTGGCGCCAGAAGTGCAGGTTGCTGGCGATCGAGTTGCTGCCCCAGATCAGGATCAACGTTGACTCGGCGAAGAACTGCACGCCCATGCCCAGCTTGCCCCCCAGTGTATGGGTCAGGCCCTCGGCTGCAGCGCTGGCGCAAATGGTGCGGTCCAGCAGCGAAGCGCCCAGCTTGTTGAAAAAGCGCCCCGCGATGCTCTCACCCTGCACCAGCCCCATGGTGCCGGCATAGCTGTAGGGCAGGATCGCCTGGGCTGCATCCGGTCCACGCGCTGCGATGGTCTTCAGGCGGGTCGCGATTTCGGTCAGCGCGGTGTCCCAGCCGACAGGCGTGAACTGCCCCGACCCCTTGGGGCCGCTGCGCTTGAGCGGCTGCAGGAGGCGCTCGGGATGGTAGGTGCGCTGGGCGTAGCGTGAGACCTTCGTGCACAAGACACCATCGGTATGCGGGTGCGCCGGGTTGCCCTGCACCCGGGTCGCCACGCCGCCTTCAACGCTGGTGATGAACGAGCAGGTGTCCGGGCAATCATGCGGGCATGCGCCCACGATGGTGGCAGTCGTCGTCATGGTTTGAAGTCCTTCGACGTATCCCGAGCGCTGGCTCCCGGCGACGCCCGTGGATTTGGGGCGTACCCGTGGCACACGGGACCGCTTGGAACTAGACTACGGCCCTCTGCCTGGCTACATCAATTCCGATGGTAAACGGCAATAACCCCCTGCAGGAGACCCCATCGTGAAAGTCATTGATTCCATCGTGGCCCAAGCGGCCGGCATCGCCAGTGTGCGACGCGACATCCACGCCCACCCCGAGCTGTGTTTCAAGGAGGAGCGCACGGCCGACATCGTCGCCGCCAAGTTGACAGAGTGGGGCATCCCCATCCACCGCGGCATGGGCACCACCGGAGTCGTCGGCATCGTGAAGAACGGCTCATCGACCCGCGCGGTCGGCCTGCGCGCAGACATGGACGCCTTGCCGATGCAGGAATTCAACAGCTTTGCGCATGCCAGCAAGCACGCCGGCAAGATGCACGCCTGCGGACACGATGGGCACACCGCCATGCTGCTTGCAGCAGCGCAGCATCTGGCCACGAACCGCGATTTCGACGGTACCGTGTACCTGATCTTCCAGCCTGCCGAGGAGGGGGGCGGCGGCGCGCGCGAGATGATCTCCGACGGCCTGTTCGAGAAATTCCCGATGGAGGCCGTGTTTGGCATGCACAACTGGCCGGGGTCGCAGGTGGGCAAGTTCGCGGTCAGTCCCGGCCCGGTGATGGCGTCGAGCAACGAGTTCAAGATCATCATCCGGGGCAAGGGTGGCCACGCAGCCCTGCCACACCTCGGTCTCGACCCGGTTCCGGTGGCCTGCCAAATGGTGCAGGCGTTCCAGACCATCATCAGCCGCAACAAGAAGCCGATCGACGCCGGCGTGGTATCGGTCACCATGATCCATGCTGGAGAGGCCACCAATGTGATTCCCGACAGTTGCGAACTGCAGGGAACCGTTCGCACGTTCACGCTCGAGGTGCTCGACCTGATCGAGCGGCGCATGCAGGAGATAGCAGAACACACGGCGGCCGCATTCGGCCTGAGCTGCGAGTTCAGCTTCACGCGCAACTACCCGCCACCATCAACGCGGCGCCCGAGGCCGAATTCGCCCGGCAGGTGATGGCTGGCATCGTGGGCGCCGACAACGTGGTCGTGCAGGAGCCCACCATGGGCGCGGAGGACTTTGCCTACATGTTGCTGGCCAAACCGGGCGCGTACTGTTTCATCGCCAA
>JANOUM010000563.1:0-8803 GCA_031416855.1 Rhodoferax sp.
CCATTCGACGACGGCCACTTCGGGCTCGCTGGACTGCCAGCGCCGGTCGTTCCAGAGATCCCGGGCCACCTCGTCACGCTGCTCGCGGTGCAGCCGGGGCCATTGTGCGTGCAGCCGCGCCGAGCAGCGGGCGACCCATTCCTGTGTGTCCATAATCCAAGCTCCATAACCACAACACTGGTGTTATATCCAGTATATGACTTCTGGCGGGGAAAGCAAGTTCGGTGATCACTGCGCCGGCGCCCTGCGCGGCATGATTGGCATGGCGGGGGCGGGATGGACGCATGCAAGGCGCACCCCGTCGCGTCTGGCGGCGGGAAGTTCTCAGGCCCGGATGAACTCGCGCAGCACCTCGAAGTGCCGTTCGGGCGCGTCGCGCACGATGCCGTGCCCGCAATCGGCAAAACGCTCGAAGCGCACCAGCGCTGGCGGCAGGCTGTCCACGATCGTTTGGCTGAAGGCGAGCGGAGTGATCGGGTCGCTGTCGCCGGCCATCACCAGGGTGGGGCAGGTGATCCGGGCCAGCGCGGCGCGGAAATCCATCTGGGCAAAACCGTTGCTGACGAAATGCAGGTTGACCGGATCGTGCACGATCGCGCGCTCGGTGGCGTCCGGGTCGGGAACCCGGCGCGTGTAGTACAGCGGGTGGCATTTTTCGCGGTAGGCCACACGGCGCTCGGGCGTCGGCGTGAGCCAATAGGCTTGCGCGAGCTCGCGCGCCCAGGTGCCACCGATGCGCTCGAAGGCATCGAACACCGCCGGCCAGTCGGCCCGCGCGGCAGTGCTGGCCAGCACCAGTTTGCCCACATGCGCCGAATGCCGCGTGGCATAGGACTGGGCCACGAAGCCGCCAAACGACACGCCGTAGACGATCGGCTTTTCGATACCCAACGCATCGCAAAATGCCCGTACGTCGTCGCCCCATTGGGCGAGGTTCCAGCTTGCCGGGTCGCCGTATTCGCTGCGCCCGTTGCCACGGTGGTCGAGGTAGACCACCTGCGCGATGTCGGCGAGCGTGGAGAACGCGGGCTTGAAGCCGGAGTGGTCGAAGCCCGGTCCGCCGTGCAGCAGGACCAGCGTCGGGCGCCGCCGCATGGACTTGCCATCGGGCACCAGGCCCGGCCCTTCGACGTCGAAATACAGGCGGGTGCCGTTGACTGTGATGTGCATGGTGGTGCCTAGTGCGATGGGGCTGCTGGCGCTGCGCAGTGCAGCACCTGGTCGATCAAGCGCTGGGTCGCGAGCGCGTCCTCGCCGGTCACCATCGGGTCGCGACCCTGCCGGATGGCATGGACGAAGTCGCCGAGCACGGCGCGGTGGGCGTCATGGGGGAAATCCATGATGTTGGCGCCGCTCCCGGTGCCGCCTTCCGACGCCACCTGCAGCGTCTGGCCGTCGAGGTACTGGATGTGCAGGGCGCCGCCCTCCAGCACCGCGCTGCCCAGGGTGCCGATGATCTCGATGCGCTCGGCGAAACCGGGATACATGGCGGTGGTGGCCATCAACTGGCCCGGCGCGCCGTTGCCCAGGGTCAGCAGCGCGCTGGCGAAATCCTCGGTTTCCATCTGGTGGAGCCCGGTGCGGCGCACCTGTGCGGCCTGTACCGAGCGCACGCCCACCAGCGAGCGGAACAGGTCGATGCTGTGGATCGCCTGGGTCAGCAGCACACCGCCGCCGTCGCGCGCCCTGGTGCCACGGCCGGCCTGATCGTAGTAGGCCTGGGGTCGCCACCACGGAACCCGTACCGATGCGGCTTGCACCGCACCCAGGCGGCCGCTGGCCAGCGCGGCCTGCAGCGCGACTGCACCGGGCTTGAAGCGAAACTGCAGCACTACGCCCAGGCGCAGCTTCGCGGCACCTGCCAGGTCGACGATCGCCTGCGCGCGCTGCGTCGAGATGTCCAGTGGTTTTTCGAGCAGCAGGTGTTTGCCAAGGGCGAAACACTGACGCGCAAGCTCCAGGTGGGTGGCCGGTGGCGTGGCCACGATAACTCCCTGCACCAGGGGATCGGCCAGGGCCGCCTGGAGGTCGGAGCTGGCATCGAGCTGGCCCGTGAAGGGCCCCATGTCAGCCCGCTCAGGCCGCCGGGTGACGGCATGCCGCAGTTCGATGCTGCCGCGCAAGTCGTGCAGGCTGCGCAAATGCGGCACGGCACCCGGGCCGATGCCGACCAGGGCGATGCCCATTCGATCCGTCATGGGGTGGCTGCTCCGTCAATGGTGGGCATGACCGGCACGGGCCCGTTCAGCCCTTGCCGGCCATGCCGAGGCGTTCGATGGTGGCTTTTTCGGTGGCAAAACTGTCGCGCGCAAACTTGGTGTAGGTGTCGGTGTTCATGTAGATCACCGACTGGTCGTACTTGTCGAAGGTCGCAAGGACTGCCGGGTCGTCCAGCGTCTTCTTGAAGGCGTCGTGCAGCCGCGCCGTGACGGCCGGGTCCATGCCCTTGGGACCACCCACACCGAACGGGGAGTCCGACACCGTCTGGTAGCCCAGTTCGTTCAGCGTGGGCACCTGCGACCAGCGCGTCGTGCGTTTGCTGCCGTAGGTGGCCAGCAGCCTCAGCGTGCCAGCGTCGACATGCGGGCCCCAGCCGGTCGCGTCGCTGGCGGCCATGATGTGACCTCCCAGCACTGCCTGCATGTTGTCCGCATTGCCCTTGAACGGGACGTTGGTCAGTTTGATGCCGGCGCGCTGGGCGAATTCCTCCACCGCGAGGTGCGGGCTGGTGCCGATGCCGGTGTGGCCATAGGTGAACTTGTCCGGATTGGTCTTGGCGAAATCGACCAGGTCCTTGACGCTGCGGATCGGCGAATTGGCCGGTACCACCAGGCCAAAGGTGTAACCGGTGAGGCACGCGATCCAGGTGAAGTCCTTCAGGGTGTCGAATTGCACCTTCTGCATGTGCGGAATGCGAAACACACCGTGCGGCAACTGCGCCAGCGTGTAGCCATCGGGTTTGGCGTTGACCAGTTCATTGGCACCCAGCATGCCGCCGGCACCGGGCTTGTTGTCGACGATGACCGAGACGCCCAGAGCCTTGCCGGCGCTCTCGGCGATGGCGCGCATCACCACATCGGTCGAGCCACCGGCGGGCCAGGGACAGATGTAGCGGATGGTGCGGGCCGGAAACGCCTGCGCCGGCGCGAGCGAGGGCAGGGCGATGCCAGCAGCGCCGACGCCCGCAAGCCTGAGGATGTGACGACGTTGGATCAAGTGCTGTCTCCGGTGGGTGGGTGGTGCAGCGCATTTTAGGGACACCCGTCGCACCACGGCTACTATCGATTACCAGACTTCCAACGGACACCTCCATGGTTTGGTCATTGCCTCGACCAGGACGGGGTGCTGGTATTGCCGGGCTTTCTCACGCCGGCGGCGATCGCCGCCGTAGCAACACTTGGTCCAGCGCCTTGTGCGGTGGCGGGCCGCATGTCTCAGCCGCTCAGTCCGCCATATTGCATTCACGGCGCAGCAGCGCCAGGGCGTCCTGGCCGGCGTGCCGCAGGTCGCTGCGCAGCAGGGGTTCGGCCTCTTCGGCAAAGTTGTCCCACAGCTCGAGGTAGCCGTGCTGCAGCGCGGGCGGCGCATGGTGCCGGATGAACACGCGGGGCAATTCGCAGTCCAGGCCGGATTGCCGGGTCTTGCGGATCAGGCTGGCCGCCGTGGCCTTGGTTAGCAGCGTTGTGTGGCTGCTGTTTGCGGCGATGCGCAGAAACAGCGTCAGCAAGGAACTGTCGTCCTGGTGGCCCCCGGTCGCCTTGACCCAGATGGCGGAATTGCGGCGCTCGAAGTGGTCGACTTCGGCCAGTGCGTCCTCGCGCCAGAAATAGCGCCCCATGAAGGCCGGGGTCTGGGTGAACAGCCGGCGTGGCGGCAGCGCCGGATCGAGCAGCTTCGGCAGATCCGCCTCGACGGTTGCGCGTACGGCCTGCACCACCTCTAGAAACTGCCCTGGCAGGCCCTTGGGCAGGAGCAGCATCGCTTGGCCCCCCCCGATTGCGGTTGACCGGGCATGTTTCTTTCGCAGCGCCATCAGCCATTTCTCGAAGGCTGGCCAGTCCGGCATCGTGGCCTGACGGGCCAGCTGTGCCAGCAGCGCCGTGCGGATCACCGCTTCTGCCTCGACACCGGCGTCGGCGAGTTCGTCCGCCGTCAGATCGAGCTGGTTTGCCATCCAGATGGCGGCACCGACCAGCAGCGATACCTGCGAGCGCCGGGCCTTTTCAGCCCGGTAGTCGGCCAGGCTGCGCAGCGACCACTTGGCCAGCAGGGGGACGTGCTCGTCGCGGAATCCCGGGCGTTCCTGCATGCCGAAGTGGCTGTTCTGCGGCATGGCGATCAGGGCCTTGAGCATGTCCGAGCCGCCCTTGGACCGTGACAGCAGGGAGTGGTCGCGCAAGGCCTGGGCGGCCTGTTCCAGTGCGCCGTCGCAGGTATCCTCCAGGTACAGGCTGACCAGGTTGACCAGGCGCGCCTTCGCCAGTTCCAGGTCGGGGCGCAGGTATTCCGTGCCAAAGTAGCGTGCGATCTGCACCATGCCTCTGGGCGCCTCCTGGCACATGGCGGCGAGGCGCTCGGCCGCAATGATTCCGTGCTGGCGTCCGTGCTGCAGAGCCTTCTCGAAAAAAGGCCGGTGGTCGAACAGTGCCACGCCAGCGGGTGCGGTGTCGTTCGGATTCGGCATGGCCAAGCGGTGCAGCAAATTGGAGCGGGCGGGTCGCCGCCTAGATGGCGGACTCCTCCTCATCGTCGCGAGCCGCCGGTGTGGCGTGTCCGCGGTCGGTATCGCCGGTTTCGACCTTGCCGTCGTCGTCGGCCGGCTCGTCCTCCTGCTCCAATCCGAGCTCGTGCGCGCGCGCCTTGGCACGCATCACCAGCAGCATCTCGATGAACAGATCGGGGCATTCGTAGCGCAGCAGCCAGGCCAGGTGCATCCAGTCCTGGTCGGCGACTTCGTCAAGTTCGACCCGGGCCTTGGCGTACGCCGACGCGAACAGGGCGGTCTCGGAGAGCATATCGCCGTCGTCCTCTGCCGTGTCGAAGGTGCCGGTGCGGGCGAACGCCTCGATGCGGCTCCATTTGTCGGCGAAATAGTCGGCCATGGCGTCACTGCCGCCTTCAAGATCCGCGATCGAGTTGAGGAACTCCACCGGGTCGGCGTCGTCGCGGAATACGACCGAGTTGACCATGCCCCGCAGGTGGGTGTGGGTCAGGTCCCGGTACTGCTTTTCGATCACCATCGCACGCGCAAACTGGCCTGGCGTCACCAGCAGGTTGACGATCGATTCCTTCGACTGGTCGTACTCCCGGATCACCGCCAGGATGTCCTTGGGTGCGAGTTGATCCAGCACCAGGACCAGGGCGCCATCGCCATCGGAATCTGCCAGCGCTGTGAGGGCCGACTCGGCGCCGGCAATGTCGCCGGCGGCGATCAGGCTGCGTGTTTTTTCGATCAGGGCAAGGTGGTTCATGGAGTGATGGCGGTGGAGTCGGTTCAGTCTTTGCGGTCAAAACCCTGCTCGACCATCCAGTCGGCGCCGGCATCTTCGCGCGCCTGCGCATCGTCATCTGCATCGGCGTCGGCTGATAAGCTGTCTGCGCCTTCGGACCGGTCCGCGTGGTCCGTGTCAGGTTCGTCCGCGTCACGTTCAGACCGTTCATCTGCGGCGCTGCCGGACATGCCCAGCATATATTCGGATGCCGCTGCCACGGCCATGAACCAGTCGCCGGCGGGTTGTTTTCGAATCGTCTGCACCATGGCCTGGGCCCAGGGTGCCACGCTGATGTGGTCGGCCAGGCTGTCCCAGTCGGGCAGGTCTTCGGGTTCACGGCCGAGCAGCTGTTCCATCGCCAGGGGGGCACGGAAAGCAAACGCCTGGTGTAACACCACGGCCACCATTTCAGGGCTGAGTTCCAGCATGTTCAGCAGGAAATCCAGTTCCCCGCGCCGTTGTGCCAGGCGTTGCTGCAGGATGAACACACCATCCGAGTCGTGGCTGAGATCGTCCAGTTCGGCCACATAGGCCGAGCGCAGGTGGTGGAAGAACGGGGATATATGCATCGGGTTGGTGTCAGATCAGGCGATTGAAATAGGCCGACCAGATCTCGCCGGCTGTTTCGATCGGGTTGTCCAGCAGGTTGCGTTTGCGGTTGTCGTCGTAGGTGCTACGGCGGGTCTCGCTGGACAGTACTTCATAAGCCTCTTGCACGGCCCGGAACCGTGCTGCTGCACCTTCCGCGGAACTTCGGTCCGGATGGTGCACGGCGGCCTGCTGGCGAAACGCCCTCTTGATGTCGGCCAGTGTGGCTGCGCTGCTCACGCCCAGCGCGGCATAGTAGTCTTTCAAGCGGGGCTTTCGGTGGACGCCGGCAACCCCGATGGCCGGGCTGGCGTGTCGGTGCTTGCAGGACGGACGGTTACGGGGCGCTCACGCAACTTCGCGCGCGCAACGCGGATCTGCGACAAGAGGCGGATTGTATTCCGGGGGTGCCAAACCTCTGGCGCCGCCAGGGCGGTGCGGGCGTGCGCGCATCGGTTGTCAGCGCGGCTTGGCGAACCCGGACTCCACCCAGGCCAGTGCACTGGCCGCATGCAGCTTGAACGCCGGCGCGACCGGCGCGCGGCCCAGTTCTTCCCCCAGCGCGTCCTCGGCCAGCAGGGATGCCGTGGCGCCGTCCTCGTCGGGCACGATGGTCATCGATACCTGGATGCGGCGTCCATCCAGCGTCACGGCGACGTTTCGGTTGAGCTGGGCATGCAGCTGCTGCTCGTGCCGTCGCAGCACCTCGTTGGCCGTCTTCACGAGTGTGTGGAATGCGGAAACGTCCAGCGGCTTGGGATTCTTCTTGTCGCGGCCCATGGTCCAGGGCCCGACCAGGGCGGGTTCTGACTGGCCGTGCAGCAGCATCGCCACGGCCCAGCCGTCGTCGTCCTCGTTCTTGATCACGCGTGCAATCCAGCGCTCATCGCTCCAGACACGGTGCTCGTGGATGGGCTCGGAGGGGCTGTCGCTCATCGTGGTCGATCCGGGGCAGGCACAGCCGTCATGCCGGGCGCCGCTCGAAGGCCGGGATGCCGTCGGGAATGTGGTGGAACGGTTGCTTGTCGATCGTGAAGATCGCGGCCGTGGCCTTGAACACCGATGGATCGTCCAGCGTGCCCACCTTGATGATGATCGAACCGGGCCGATTCTGCGAGCGCGCGCCGATGGCCGTGCCGCAACGGACGCAGAACAAGCGCGTGACCGGTTTGTCGATGTCGTCACGCGCGAAGGATTTGGGTTCGCCTTGCACCCAGCGGAAACCCTCCAGCGGCAAAACCATGACCAGATTCGGGTTGCCACCGGTGATGTACTGGCATTCCCTGCAATGGCATTGCAGGGAACGCTGGACTTCACCGTCAAACGTGTATTGGATGTCGCCACAATAGCAGCGGCCTGTGAGTTTCATGGTCGATTTTCAGCAAAGTTTGCATGAATGATAGGCCTTGCGGACAATGGCGGTCGGGCGCATGAACGCTCTCTACGGCCCGGTACCGGTGCCGGCGACGGAATACTGGCCGTGGCACCCCCCTCGCCAGACGTCTCCACCGTCGACGCTGTCTAGGACGCAATCCGTATGTGGGCAGGGTCGAGCAGCAGAAAATGGGCTGATCGCCTTTTGTCCCGGTCACCATCGTCGCTGACGATCAAGATTCGCTCCACACCGTCGATCGTGGCCGGGCTGACGCCCTCCGCGTGGAGGATGTTGGATACGCCGGAAACCGTGACAGCCCTCGCCTTGGCGCCAGTTCCACCACTCCAAAACCACAGCCGGAACGGTGCCTGCTTGCGCGAATCAGATCCGGCGATCACAAGGTACCCGCCGAGCGACGGAAGATAGGACAAGCTTCGAATGCCATGGCCATCAAGATCAAGCAAATCAAGGTCGTCGCACACCCTGGGTGCCTCGTCTCCGTCGAAGATTCCGGCAAGGTTGTCGATACTGGCGACAATTGCGCAACCGTCCTGCAGTGGACTTCGAAAGCCGATCAACAACCGGCGCTGGTCGGGGCTGATTTCCAGGCCTTCCAGATTGAGCCCGCCCGCGGTTTTTACATCGCGAATCTTGGCTGCCGCGGCCAAAACGGCAAATTTCGCGGTCAGTGACCGCTTCAAACCGGTTGTGACATTGCGATCGACAAGCTTGTCGCCGTCGACCCGGAACCGGACCAGCTTCTCACGCGCCTTCACCACTCTGCCGTCGTCGTTCCGCGAATGCGAGGTGATACCGTACACAAACCCGGATTGACCGAGTGCCAGCCCTTCAAGATCATTCACCGGCCAGAACGGACTGAAATACTGCCACAGGCCCGGACGGAGCGCGCTGGACCTGACTCGGCCGGAGGCGCCGATCCGCACGAGGCTCAAGGGATGGGCCGGTTCGTCCTCGGCAATAAGGAAAAGTCCGTCGGCCAGTTGCAGGACGGCGGACGGCTCGTAAATGCCGGTCAGCGGCATGAAGGTTGGGGGCATCGAAATCAGACTTGCAACGCGGAACCTGGGTGCTATTTTGTTGGAATGCTACGCACGCGTCGGGATAGGTTCTGTGCGAATGGGCACATCGGCGACAGTTTGCCCCTGCCATACCGGCTCGATCTTGGTCCAACCCGCTCTTATACATTAGGGAGACGGAAATTGCCAATATCCCACTGTCATGCCGGGCTTGATGAGCCTGCCCCGGACTTCGATCCGGGGGCATCCATGCAGTTGGCGCACTGGATTGCGGATCGGGCCTGCCCCGGACCGCGATCCGGGGTCCGCAA
>JANOUM010000564.1:0-8342 GCA_031416855.1 Rhodoferax sp.
ATGTTCGTCGAGATCAACCCTGCGGTGGCGTCGGCCAAGGGCATTCGCAATGGCGAACGCGCCTGGGTGTCGACGCCGACTGGCGCCCGGCTCAATGTGCAGGCGCAGGTGACGGAGCGGGTCGGCCCCGATACGGTCTTCATGCCGTTTCACTTCTCCGGGCGTTGGCAGGGCGCCGACATGCTGGCCCATTACCCGGCGGGTGCCGCGCCCATCGTGCGCGGGGAGGCGGTCAACACCGCCACCACCTACGGGTACGACAGCGTGACCATGATGCACGAGTCCAAGACAACCGTCTGCAACGTCGAGAAGGCATGAGGAAACCCCTATGGCACGAATGAAATTCATCTGTGACGCCGAGCGTTGCATCGAGTGCAACAGTTGCGTGACGGCCTGCAAGAATGAAAACGAGGTTCCCTGGGGCGTGAATCGCCGCCGCGTGGTCACGCTGAACGATGGCGTGCCGGGCGAAAAATCGATCTCGGTGGCGTGTATGCACTGCAGCGATGCGCCCTGCATGGCAGTGTGCCCTGTGAACTGCTTCTACCGCACCGACGAAGGTGTCGTGCTGCACGACAAGGATGTCTGCATCGGATGCGGATACTGCTCTTATGCCTGCCCATTCGGCGCGCCGCAGTTTCCGTCACAGGGCACTTTCGGGATGCGCGGCAAGATGGACAAATGCACCTTCTGTGCTGGTGGCCCGGAGGCCAATGGCAGCCAGGCGGAATTCGAGAAATACGGGCGCAACCGGCTGGCCGAAGGCAAGTTGCCGGCCTGCGCCGAGCAGTGTTCCACCAAGGCCCTGCTGGCGGGTGATGGTGACGTGGTGGCCGATGTCCTGCGCAACCGCGTGCTCAAACGCGGTAAGGGTGCCGAGGTCTGGGGCTGGGGCACAGCCTATGGTTCCAAACCCGGCGCTGCGCCTGCCGCGCCGGTGGTGAAATCATGAGGCGCCTCGCTGCCACTGCCATCGCGATGGCACTGCTGGTCGCCATCGCAGGCTGTGGCGAGAAGCCGCAGACCATCGGGGACATCGGCGCCAAGGATGTTGCGGCGTTCCATGGGACTGGCAGCACTTTTGTTGCCCCTGGCTGGAAGCCGGGTGACAAGACCAGTTGGGAGCAGCACTTGCAGGCCCGCATGCAGCGCGGGCAGAACGACTACGCCAAAGCGAATTGATCGGGAGTGCCTATGATTCGGTCCCTTGGAGCTGCGCTGGCCCTTGCCGTGAGTCTTGTCGGTGCCGGTCAGGCGCTGTCGCAGTCGGTGGCGCCACCCGCCGGTGCCGCGTCGGCCGGTGTACAGAGCCAAAACATCTTCGACGTGCGTCCGGACGCCAGTGCGGATCCGGCCTATGCCGCGCAGACCAATGGCGAGCGGGCCAAGGTGCAACCTGGAAACAATGCCCCAATGTGGCGGCAAGTGGGGTCCGGCGTTTCCGGACACAGCAGCCTGCCCACGACTCAGGCGCCCGAAGCGGGTGTGCTGATCCAGCCTTTTGTGCAGTATCCCGGGTCGCGGCTCACCAATGCAGGGCAGGCATGGCGCGAGGTCCGAAACCGCTGGATCATTCCTTACGGTGGTGCATTGCTGCTGATCGTCGTGGGCGCATTGGCGTTGTTCTACTGGCGCAAAGGATCGTTTCTGCTGCACAACAAAGTCACCGGGCGTGAGATCGAGCGATTCACGGCGTTTGAGCGTGCTGCACACTGGAGCAATGCGATTGCATTCACGCTGCTGGCGGTGTCCGGCCTGGTCATAGCGTTTGGCAAGTTCTTTCTCGAACCGGTGATTGGCACCACGGTTTTCGGCTGGCTGGCATATGTTCTGAAAACCGTACACAATTTTGCCGGGCCCCTGTTTGCAGTGTCGCTCGTCGTGGTGATCCTGACCTTCGTGCGCGACAACGTCCCGGCCAAGGGAGATCTCGCCTGGCTGCTCAAGGGTGGCGGACTGCTCTCCGGGGAATCGGTCCGGTCGCACCGCTTCAACGCCGGTGAAAAAGTTGTCTTCTGGGGTGGCGTGTTTGTTCTCGGCCTGTTGGTGGTGGGCTCTGGCCTGGTGATGGACCAGTTGGTGCCCAGCCTGGTGTATCTGCGTGGCACGATGCAGGTGGCCCACATGGTGCATGCGGTGGCGGCCGTCCTGATGATGGCGATGTTCCTGTTCCACATCTATCTGGGCACGATCGGCATGGAAGGCGCCTACAAGGGCATGCGAACCGGCTACGTCGACGAGGCGTGGGCGAAGGAGCACCATGAAGACTGGTACGACGACATCAAGGCCGGCCGGATTCCGGCGCAACGCGGTGCAACAGTGGCGCCCAAGCAAGCGCTGGAAGGACTTTGACATGACAAAACTTCTTGTTCCACTTGTGATGGCGATGGCGTCGGCCACTGCTTTTGCCAAGCTTCCAGCGCTGGGCGATGAAGCCAAGGCCAAGGCAGCCGAGCTTGCCGCCAAATCGGCTTGGAGCGCCAAGGTCGACAATTACCTGTTGTGCAAGTCGCAGGACAGAGTTACAACGGTCTACCTGCAGACATCCAAGCTGGCGGGAAAGGATGCCAGGCCCGCCACCCCCACGCCACCTTGTGCCGATGCGGGTGTGTTCAGCTACACGCCGCCGGAAGCAGTCAAGCCGATAGAGGCGGCCGGTGCCCATTCGCCGCCTGGCACCGCAGCCCGCCCGCCCAGCACGACGCAGCGCGATGCGGTGAGCAATCCGGCCAAGAAATCCTGAGCCGCGAGCCAAGCAATCGGGCTGGCCCGCGGGGCGCCAGCCCTTTTTGCGTTAGCCTGTGACGATGCCCAGATCCTACTTACCCACCCTGACCCATGCCCAGGTGCCCCTGACCTGCGCGATCAGGGCGGTCAACCAGCACGGCGAGCCGCAGCAGGTGGCGATCCCGGCGGAACGCGCCCTGACGGTGTACGTGGACCGGCGCGAACTCGTGACACTGATGACACTGGGCGCGCATCCGGAACTGTTGGTGCTGGGTTATCTGTACAACCAGCGGTTGATCGGGTCGGTGGGCGATGTGGAATCTGTCACCGTCGATTGGGATGTTGGCGCGGCAGCCATCAAGACCCGCCACGGCATTGCGGACATCGAGGCGCGCACCTCCACCCAGGTTGTGACCACCGGCTGTGGCCAGGGCAGCGTGTTCGGCGACCTGATGGGGGATATCGACAACGTCGTCCTGCCGCCGGGGCGTGTGACACAGGCCCAGCTATACAGCATCGTCAACACCATTCGTCTGCAGGACAGCACCTACAAGTCGGCTGGTTCGGTGCATGCCTGCGCGCTGTTCCGCGGCGAGCAGATGCTGGTCTTTGTCGAGGACGTCGGTCGCCACAACGCCATCGACACGATTGCCGGTTGGATGGGCATGCGCTCCGGCCAGGCCATGGCGGGTGGTGACAAGGTGTTCTACACCACCGGGCGCCTGACCAGTGAAATGGTCATCAAGTCGGCGCAAATGGGTGTGCCGGTCGTGGTTTCACGCAGCGGAATCACACAGATGGGCCACGCGGTCGCACAGCGTATCGGCCTGTGCACGATTGGCCGCGCGACCAACCGGCACTTCCTGTGTTATTCGGGTGCCGACCGCCTGGTGCTACAGACCGAACTCGCCGGTGCCAAGCTGCGTGCAGTGGTCTGAGCGGCCCGAACAGTCACCGCCCGGGTGGCCGCGGGATCCCGCAACGCTTCTGTGTGCTATAGGCCACGGCATCCGACGGGTTTGACGGATGCGCTAAGGTAGGAGCATGCAAACATCCTTCCTCCGCCTGGGTCTGCGCAGCCTGTGGCGCGACCTGCGTTCCGGTGAACTGCGCCTGTTGATCGTCGCCGTGACGCTGGCGGTTGCAGCGCTCACGGCGGTCGGCTTTTTCGCCGACCGGCTCAAGGGCGGTCTGCAGCGGGACGCGCGGCAGTTGATCGGTGGCGATGCCGTGGTGTCGAGTGACCGGCCCACTCCGAAGTCATTCATCGAACAGGCGCGCACCCAGGGCCTGCAGACGTCGATGGCCGTCAGTTTCCCCACCATGGGCCGCGCCGAAGACGGGCGCGGAGGCGCCAGCAAGCTGGTGTCGTTGAAGGTGGTCGACCGGGCCTACCCGCTGCGCGGCAGGCTGACCGTGGCCGACAAGCCCGACAGCGTCGGCGCACCGACCCGCGATGTACCGGCGCCGGGGGAGGTCTGGGTCGATGCGGCCCTGCTCGATGCCCTTGCGCTGTCGATTGGCGACATGTTGCTGCTGGGCGATGCCCGGCTGCGCATCGGCCGCATCATCGTGATCGAACCGGACCGGGGTGGTGGTTTCATGAATTTCGCGCCCCGCGTACTGCTCAATCAGGCCGATCTCGACAGCACCCGACTGGTCCAGCCGGCGAGCCGTCTCACCTACCGCTTTGCGGTGGCGGGCGAGGAGCCGCAGGCGCGCCGGTTCGCCCAATGGGCCGCGCGCGAAGTCGAGAAGCCTGAAGTCCGCGGTGTGCGGGTGGAGTCGCTGGAGAGCGGGCGCCCTGAAATGCGCCAGACGATGGACCGTGCCGAGAAATTTCTCAACCTGGTGGCACTGCTGGCAGCCATGCTCAGCGCGGTTGCAGTCGCCCTGGCGGCGCGCGGTTTCGCCGCCAACCACCTGGACGATTGCGCGATGCTGCGGGTGCTCGGCCAGAGCCAGCGCACGATCGCCCTGAGCTACACGCTGGAGTTCATGCTGATCGGCCTGGGCGCGAGTGTGCTCGGACTGCTGATCGGGTATTCGGTGCACCATGTGTTCGTGCTGCTGCTGGCCGGCCTGGTCGACGCGGCCCTGCCCGCGGCGAGCCTGTGGCCGGTGGCCTTCGGCCTCGGCATGGGGTTGACCCTGTTGTTGGCATTCGGGCTGCCGCCGGTGCTGCAACTGGCGCAGGTGCCGCCGCTGCGCGTGATCCGGCGCGACGTAGGTAACCTCAAACCGGCCTCGCTGGCGGTGCTGGGCATCGGTGTGGCCGGCTTTGCGGCCCTGTTGCTGGCCGCCAGCAGCGATGTCACCCTGGGGCTGATCGCAGTCGGCGGTTTCGCGGCCGCAGTGCTGTTGTTCGCGGCGTTGAGCTGGCTCGCGGTGCAATTGCTGCGGCGCAGTGTGAACGAGGCGACGGCGCCGCGCTGGATGGTGTTGGCCACGCGCCAGATCTCGGCCCGCCCGGCCTATGCAGTGGTGCAGGTCAGTGCGCTTGCGGTCGGCCTGCTGGCCCTGGTGCTGCTGGTGCTGCTGCGCACCGACCTGATCAGCAGCTGGCGCAAGGCCACCCCGCCGGATGCGCCCAACCGCTTCGTCATCAACGTGATGCCGGAGCAAGGTGCTGCGTTCCGCAAGGTGCTGCAGGATGCCGGCGTGGTCCGTTACGACTGGTTTGCGATGATCCGCGGGCGTCTGGTGGCGATCAACGGCAAGGCCATGACGCCCGACGATTTTTCCGAGGATCGGGCCAAGCGCATGATAGATCGCGAGTTCAATCTGTCCAACAGCGCCAGCCTGCCGCAACACAACCAGGTCATCGCCGGCCGATGGGCCGACAACGAAGCCGGAACCATCAGCGTGGAGGAAAGCATTGCCACCACCCTGAACCTGCAACTCGGCGACACACTGCGGTTCGACATCGGTGGCATTGCGGTGGACGCGCGCATCACCTCGCTGCGCAAGGTTGACTGGGGCTCGATGCGGGCCAACTTCTATGTCATCTACCCGGTGGCCGAACTGCCGGACTTGCCAACCACCTTCATGGCGGCGTTCAAGGTGCCCGCAGTCAAGGGGTTCGACAACGCGCTGGTACGCGAGTTTCCCAACATCACCAGCGTCGATGTCAGCGCCACGCTGCAGCAGATCCAGCGCGTGCTCGACCAGGTGATCCGCGCGGTGGAGTTCCTGTTCGGCTTCACGCTGGCGGCCGGGCTGGTGGTGCTGTTCGCCGCCATCACGGCCACCCGGGAGGAACGCGCGCGCGAGTTCGCCATCATGCGCGCTGTGGGTGCCCAGGGGCGCCTGCTGCGCCAGGTGCAGCGGGCCGAGCTGGCGGGCGTCGGCCTGCTGGCGGGCCTGCTGGCCAGCGTGGTGGCGATGGCCGTGGGCTGGAGCCTGGCCAGGTATGTGTTCGGATTTGCCTGGACCGCTTCGGCCTGGGTTCCCCTGGCGGGCGCCTTGACCGGCGCTGTCCTGGCCATGGCCGCCGGGTGGTGGGGCCTGCGTGATGTGTTGCGCCGCCCGGTGATCGAAACCCTGCGCCGCGCACCCCAATGACCGTCGGCGACAAGCCGGCGTTCGAGACGCCGTTTGCCTCGATCGGCGGAGAAGACAAGGTCCGCGCCCTGACCGAGCGTTTTTATGACCTGATGGACCTGGAGCAGCCTATGCCGCCCTGCGCGCGGTCCATGGTAGCGGCTTGGACAACGCCCGTCAGCGCCTGTTCTGGTTCCTGTGCGGCTGGCTCGGCGGGCCACAACATTACACCGACCGGTTTGGCGACCCGCGGCTGCGCGCGCGCCACCTGCCGTTCGCCATCGGCATCACCGAACGCGACCAATGGCTGGCCTGCATGGACCAGGCGATGCAGGAAACCGGGGTCGACGCGAAGTTGCGTGCGCGTTTGCGCCAGAGTTTCTTGCAGACTGCCGACTGGATGCGCAACCAGGCGGTGTGATACCGCCGGCTTGCCGCCTCAGGGCTGGGTCACGCGCGGCCCGATCTCCTGTTGCAGCAGGTGGAATCCGCGCCACGCGACCAGGCCCAGCATGGCCGACAGCATGAACAACCAGGCCCCCAGGCCGCTGCTGCCCGGTACATAACCCTTGGCATCCCAGCCCAGGTACAGGGCCATCCCGAGAAAGGGTGCAAATGCGCCACGCAGGCCGGTGAGTGTGACGTGGATGCCCATGTAGGCCGACAACTGGTCCCGCGGTGCGAAGTCGTTATGTCCGAGCTGCCATGCCAGTGCACCTCCGCCGTTGGTGATGCCGGTGATGACACGCCCCAGCGCCAGCCATCCCAGCGACAGGCTCCAGGCACCCCAGAACATGACCACGATGCCGATCACCCAACAGGCGTTCTGACGCGCCCGGAACTCGGCTACGTGCACCCGGTCCAGGAACCGCGCCCACAGCGGCATCGTGGCCAGATTCAGCAGGAACGGGATCAGCATCACGATGCCGATGCTGACCACGTAACTCGCGCCGATCTGCTTGGTCACCAGGTACACCAGCGGCGGCTCCAACATCATGCTGGCGGCGCCGGAGATGAACTGGTGCAGCTGGTAACGCGCATAGTGCCGGTCGGCGCGCAGGATGGCGAAAAACGCGTTGCGGTTCGACGGGTCGCGCTGGCCGCGCCGCTCCAGCACCTGGTGGCGCTTTTCTCCGGCCACCTGGACGCCTCGGAAGGCCCAGACGCCCAAACCACCCAGAACGGCGCCTGCGGCGTACAGCCAACGAAAATTCTCCGGGTGTGCATCCAGCACCAGGCCGGCCACACTCGTGGCAACCACCACCATCAGGCTGGCCAGCGCCTGCAGGCGTGCCGTGACCGTGGCGCGCAGCGCGCGTTCATAGTTCAGGCTCCAGGTCACGCTACGCACGGTCAGAATGCCCGCGATCAGCACCCGGCCCAGGATGACGCTGGCCAGCAGCACCCAGGTGGCCGCACCCGAGCGCGGGCTCACGGCTATCGCCGCCACGCACAGCAATACCAGGATCTGCAGCACCGTCACCATCGGAACCTTCGGCCGGCCGGTGGCAATGCGGTTCCAGATGAAGCTCGACAGGTTGCCGAACATCGGCGCGGCAGAAATCACCGCAATGACCCAAGGCGGCACGTCGAACGCCTTGGCCGCCACAACCGCCACAAACCCGCCCTCCAGCAGGCTCAGCGCGATCGGAAGGGTCAGTTCAGTGAGCTGTTCGCGGCGGTAACTCCGTTGTACGGCCGGTTCGAGGCCGGGGACCCGGAAGAAGGCGGCAATGGGGGACATCAAACGGGGATTGTCAGGCGGCAAGTCCGCTTTCGGTGCGATGTTTCGCCAGCCGAACCACCCTGCCAAGACGCTGCCACCCTGAGGCGCTAGGCGCGCGGCGAGGGCTGCAGCAACACTACCAACGCCCCGGCGCCTCCCTCGGCGGGGCGGGCTTGCACAAAGGCCAGAATCTCGCTCTTTTGCACCAGCCAGCCATGCACCTTGTCCTTGAGCACCGGTGCCTTGCCCGGTGAGCCCAGGCCCTTGCCATGCACGATGCGCACGCAGCGGATGCCCTGCTGGCAGGCCTCGCGGATGAACGCCGTGAGCGCGCCGCGCGCATCCT
>JANOUM010000565.1:0-2086 GCA_031416855.1 Rhodoferax sp.
GCCGGCGTAGTCGGCCTGGCGCGGGTCCAGCGCGGTCAGCCGCAGCAGCGCCAGCATGCCCAGGACGGCGTTCATCGGGGTGCGGATCTCGTGGCTCATGTTGGCCAGGAACTGGCTCTTGGCCTGCGAGGCGGCCTCGGCGGACTCCCGTGCCTGCACCAGTTCGGTGATGTCGAACCGGTAACCGACCCGGTACCCGCTGGGCAGGGTCCGCTCGACGATGCGCAGGGTGCGGCCGTCGGCCAGTTGCTGGGTCGACTGTGACGCGGGCATGCGGTGCTGCTCCAGCCGATCTGCCACCCATTGCTCCACACGCCCGATCGCCGCTGCATACTGGCCGCGCTGTGCCCCTGCGCGCACGATGTCCTCGAACCGGTTGCCCTTGACGATCAGGTCCTGGGAGTGGGTGTACAGCGCGCAGTAACGCTGGTTCCAGACTTCCAGGCGATCGTCCGGGTCGAACAATGCAAAGGCACCATCCAGTGCTTCGATCGAACTGCTGAGGATCTGGCTGCTGCGCTCGCTGTCGTGTTGGGCCAGACGGCGTGCCGTGATGTCGGTGTAGGTGGTGGTGAAGCCGCCCCCCGGCATCGGACTGCCGCGTATTTCCAGTGGCGTACCGTCGGGCCGGTCGCGTTCGAACCGGTGCGTAATCGCGGGTGCCCGGGCGCGGGCGAGCATGGTCTGGATCGTGGCCTCGACATTGGCGGTGCCATATTCCCCGCGCGCGGAGTTGAAGCGGATGATGTCTTCGAACTGGTCCAGCGGCTTGCCGCCCACATCCACGGGCAGGTCGAGCAGGCGCCGAAATTCGGAGTTGGACGCAACCAGCTTCAGGTTGGCATCGAACACACTCAAGCCGCAGGGCAGGTTCTGCAGCACGCTGTCGAGCAGGGCGACGTTGCGCTCGAGTTGGCGCCGTGTCTTGTGCAGCTTGCGCTCGGCGGCCTTGCTCGGTGTGATGTCGGTGTGGATTGACACATACCGCTCCACCAGAGTGTCGGGGCCGATGAAGGGCGCGATGAAGGTGTCCACCCAGTACAGGTCGCCGCTCTTGCCACGGTTGCAGACCTGGCCGCGCCACGGCTTGCCGGCAGCGATGGTGGCCCACATGGCGCGCCAGAATTCCGCGGAGTGTTCGCCCGAGTTGACGACACGGTGGTTCTGGCCCACCAGTTCCTGGCGGGAATAGCCACTGATCGTGCAGAACGCGTCGTTCACCTCCGTGATAGTGCCGCCAGCATCTGCCATCGACACGATGGCATGCAGGTTCAGGGTGCTCAGGATTGCGTCATTGGCCCGCAAGGCGGTCTCCAGCCGGTCCTGGTTGGAGCGTCGCTCGGTCGTATCGATGCCGATCTCGAGAAACCCGACGACCTGGCCGTGCGAGTCCAGACGCGGCTGGATTTCGGTGTCGGTCCAGTATTCGTGGCCGTCCCGCGCCCGGTTGAGCACTTCGACCCGGCATCCGGTGCCGGCTGCCACCGCGGCCCGGATCGTCTCGATGGTGTCGGGGGCCGATTTGCCACTGCCCAGAAGCTCGCCGGGCGTTTTGCCGCTTGCCTCCTCCAGGCGGTAACCCGTGATCCGCGTGAACGCCTCGTTGACCCAGGTGATGCGCCCGGCCCGGTCGGCTATGGCGACCGCATTGTTGGTGTGCTGGACGATCCCGGCCAACTCGCGGGCCTGGGCGGCGTTTGCCAATGCGCGTTGCTCGGCTTCGCTGCGGCCGCGCGTCAGGCGGCGCACCAGCAGGAACAGCAGCAGGCTGCTGGTGCTTCCAGTGGCCAGGACCAGCCAGGCGCTGCGTGTGTCAAGCGCCGCGACGAACGCGTCGCCGCTGTTCACCACCAGCGTCAGCTGCCGCCCCGGAAGCGCCAGCACGCGGCGCACCGACAGGCTGCTGCTGGTTTTGGTTGCCGCGCCCGGCGTGTGCAGGTGTTCCGCAGGATTGCGACCCTCGAACACCGGGTTGCCCGGCCCGTCCACCGCCGATGGGTCGAACAGGACGGCGACGACCAGGTCGGCGGAGACCTCCGGCAGGCCGGCCAGCAGTTCCGCGATGACGACGGGGGCATACAACACG
>JANOUM010000566.1:0-2685 GCA_031416855.1 Rhodoferax sp.
GGCGCGCAGGCGCGCTGGATCGGCTGCCCACCCAAGGCCGAACAGCGGATCTATTTCGCCAATCACCAGAGCCATGCCGACCTGGTGCTGATCTGGGCCGCGCTGCCGCGCGACCTGCGCAGCCTGACGCGGCCGATCGCCGCCCGCGACTACTGGACGTCCTCCCGCTTTCGCCAGTGGATCACCACCGAGGTGTTCAACGCCGTTTACGTGTCACGCGAGCGCACGGCCAACGAGGACCCGCTGGAGCCGCTGATCGAGGCGCTGGACCAGGGTGATTCCATCATTCTGTTCCCCGAGGGCACACGCGGCCACGCCGAGGAGCCGCAGGCCTTCAAGGCTGGCCTGTACAACCTGGCGCTCCGCTTTCCGCAGGTGGTGCTGGTGCCGACCTGGATCAACAACGTGCAGCGGGTGATGCCCAAGGGCGAGGTGGTGCCGGTGCCGGTCCTGTGTTCGGTGAGTTTCGGCGCGCCGGTGCATGTGGCACCCGACGAAGGGCGGCGCGCGTTTCTCGACCGGGCGCGCAGCGCGGTTATCGCATTGCGGGATATATGAGCACCGCAGCCGGCACCCCGCAGGGCGGAGGTATCCCATTGAGGCAGACGCCGTGAACCACTACCTCAGGAGCATGACGGCCACGCAGCAGGTGGGAGCGATGTTCCTGTTCGTGTTCGGCTGCCTGGCGATCGCCGGCATCGTTATCTTCCTGCTGTCAATCCACGACCATCCGTCGACCCTGGAGGGCGACAACCGCCGCATCTTGCTGTCCCGTGCCGACGGTGTATTGCGCAGCAGCTGGGTGATGGCCATCGTGTTCTGGATCGGCTGGCTGGCGGGTGACACCACGGCCACGGTGTTGTTTGGGCTGGTGTCGTTTTTTGCGTTGCGCGAGTTCCTCACACTGTCGCCCACGCGCCGGGGCGACCATCGCAGCCTGGTGCTGACTTTTTTCGCCATCCTGCCGCTGCAGTACGTGCTGGTGGGGACGGAGCGCTTCGACCTGTTCACGGTGTTCATCCCGGTCTACGTGTTTTTGGCCATTCCCGTGGTGAGTGCACTGGCCAATGACGCGCAGCGCTTTTTGGAGCGCAATGCCAAGCTGCAATGGGGCATCATGGTGTGTATCTACGGCATGAGCCATGTGCCGGCGCTGCTGCTGCTGGACTTCCCCGAGTTCCGCGACAAGAACGCGTTTCTCGTGATCTACCTGGTGCTGGTGGTGCAGACCTGCATGGTGGTGCAGTTCTTTGCCACGCGCAGGCTGCGGCGCGCGCCCGCGGCGAGCGCTATCAGCGCCAGTTTCAATTGGCCGAGCTGGTGGATCGGAGTTGGCTGCGGCAGCCTGCTGGGCGGCTTGCTGGCGGGCATCACGCCGTTTTCACCGGGGCAGGCCGTTGCCATGGCCTTTGTCGCCTGTGTGGCGGGCTCGCTGGGCCACCTGGTGATGAAAGCCATCAAGCGCGACCGCGGCATCCCCAACTGGGGCGCGCAGGGCGCGTCGGTCACCGGCACCGGTGGCCTGCTCGACCGGGTCGACGCCCTGTGTTTTGCGGCGCCGGTGTTTTTCCATTCGGTGCGCTGGTACTTCCAGCTGTGAGCCGCTGATGCGCATCCTTGGTATCGATCCCGGCTTGCGCACAACCGGTTTTGGCATCGTCGATGTGGACGGCGCCAGCCTGTCCTATGTGGCCAGTGGCACGATCAGTACGCTGCACCTGAAGACCGGACAGTTGCCGGCCCGCCTGAAAGTGCTGTTCGATGGTGTGCGCGAGGTGGTGCAACGCTACCAGCCGGTGGCGGCTTCGGTCGAGATCGTGTTTGTCAACGTCAATCCACAATCCACCCTGCTGCTGGGCCAGGCGCGTGGCGCCTGCATCACGGCGTTGGTGACGGCGGATCTGCCGGTGGCTGAATACACGGCGCTGCAGATGAAACAGGCGGTGGTCGGTTACGGCAAGGCGCAGAAGGTGCAGGTGCAGGAGATGGTGCGGCGCATGTTGTTCCTGCCGGGACTGCCCGGGCCGGATGCAGCGGATGCCCTGGGGCTGGCGATCACGCATGCCCATGCGGGGCGATCCACCGCCATGCGCACGCAGGCGCTGGCGGCCGACCAGCTGCGGGTGCCAGTGCCGCGGCGCGCGCGTCCGTGACGCCGGGTGTGCGCCACCGTCAGTGGCGCTGCAGTTGCCCGTCGGTCGACAACGCGTGCGTCACATGTTGTGGCACCACCAGCACGCCCTGCGCATTCGGGACGGCGTCGATGCGGATCACTGGCGCCGCGCCGCGCACGCCACCAAAGATGGTGGCAAATGCGGAGTCGGCAGCGTCGCGGCCGGTACCGAAACGCACAAATCCCATCGGAATCGCTACGCCGGAAGAATCGAAGATGAACCAGCGGTCACCCACGTACACCTCCACATAGGCATGAAAATCGGGCGGCCCGAGCACCGGGTCTGCGCCGTAGTCGATGCCGGTGGTAAAACGCGCCGGGATGTTGACCGCGCGGCACAGGGCGATCATCAAGTGGGCGAAGTCACGGCACACACCCACCTCCTCGATCAGCGTGTCCACCGCCGTGGTGTTGCCGGTCGACGAGTTGGACTTGAAGTTGACGCGCTGCAGGATCCAGTCGCGGATCGCCTGCACCCTGCCGTAACCTTGCCACAGGTGGCCGAACTCCTT
>JANOUM010000567.1:0-2263 GCA_031416855.1 Rhodoferax sp.
CTGCAGCCTACGACACGCCGCGCGCCGTGTTCCCCGCCGACGTGCTGGCGTGGGTGCAGGCCACCCAGCCCCAAGCCTGGGAGTCCTTGAGCAAAAGCCATGGCGCAGCCGCCGAGGCCATGCTGCTCGACCGCCTGCGCAGGCAGCTCGATGAACGGGGCACGCTGGAGGTGTTGCGCTTTGGCATCGACATGGTGGGCCTCAAGACCTCGTTGAAGCTGGCCCAGTTCAAGCCTGCGCTGGCCATGAAGCCGGACTTGCAGGCCCTGCACCCGTGACAAAACCGGCTGGGAAAAACCGGCACGATGATTCAAGAGCGCGGGTCAAGACACACCCGATTTGCGCCGCTCAATGACGCTTTTTCTTCGGTGAACTTCAGCGCCGAAAATCCCGTCCTCCGGCCATTATTTGGATGTGAAAAAGAGTCGGGAAATCGGGCCTTTTGAGAGTGAAAAGTGACCTCTGCAATGGTAAATAAGACCCCATAAGCCGATGGCACCCAGTGCCTGAAAAGAAGGGCCCCCATTGACTTCGCAAACGTCGGAAATCCTGCTTCTTGATGATCGTATTGAACTCCTCCACAGCCTCCCGCTGAGTTCCTATCTTGAGCCCCGTGGCATAGACATCCGCCCGCCGTCGAGTGGCGGCTGCACTGGCCTGTATCGAGGCTACATCGGGCTGTGGGAAGTGTTTGACGGGAGCCTTTTTTTGATCGGGTTGCTTGACGTTGAAAATCATCCGATCAACCCCGCGACCGCGTTCGGGGGCCGCCAATTTCCGATCCATGCCGACTGGTACAGCGGGCGCCTTGAAGTCGACCGTGGCGAATGCCTGTACCGCTACCAGCGGGGTTGGGGTGGCGACTATGCAGAGCGTTTACGCCTGTACGTCGAGTACGGTCGCGTGGTGGCTCGGCGGCGCTACGACCAACGCAAGCGGCTGGTTCGACGCTACACGGCGGAGCTCAAGGATCACTACGAGTACCTCCAAGGGTCGGTCACGCGTTATGACATTGAGGTGGAGTCGTTGCAGGGCTATACGGTGGCCGGGCTCAAAGTCATCGGGCAACAGGCTGCCGACGATGCCGAAGTTTGGCCTGATGGCATGGTCGCAGAAGAAATCGCGCAGTGGGTCACGCCGATGCTGGCCCACTGCGTTCGCCCTGGGGGTCCATCCGCAAAACCCGTCGATGCAAAGCATCCGTCCCATTTCCTGCCACCCAGCGGCGGTGATTGAATATCCCCATGCTGGATTCACTGCACAGATTGGTTGTTTGAAAGGGTTTCAAACCATGGTTCTCGTCACCTCTGTCAAAGCGCCGATCGACACCAGCACCCTCATTGGCGCAGCCACACATTGCATGACAAGATCAACCCGCGCAGGTATGCTCGCTGCTTGTACATGCCATGCGCAGAGAAGGAGATGTTGGGATGTCCACACAGGAACCACCCGTCCGCAAGCGTCCGGTCAACCTGAGCCTGAGTGAGCCGCTGATCGATGAGGCCAGACGCTACAGCAACAACCTCTCGGCCACGGTCGATGCCTTGCTGGCCGTTTACGTGGCACAACAACGCCAGACCGAGGCCGGCCACCGGCAGTGGGCCAGTGCCTGCGCCGCCGGATGGAACGAGGTGCATGCGTCCATCGCCTCTTTCGCCGATGAACATTCCACGCTGTAGGCGGCCGGCATGGCGCAGTTTGACCTGCACCGCAACACGGGGCCATCGCGCGGGGCGATCCCCTTCGTGGTCGTGGTGCAGTCCGCACAGTTCGACAACTACCGGCGCCGGGTGGTGGTGCCCCTGGTGCGGCGCTCCGCCTTGCCACGCCAATCTCCTTTGGCGGGCTCGCGCATGAACCCCGTGTTCAAGGTCAAGGGCATCGACCTGGTGCTGCATCCGCTGGACATGGTGTCCGTGGCACTAGGCCAATTGGGTGTGCCAGTGGGTTCGCTGGCGGATCAGGGGCAACAAATCACCGATGCGCTGGACGAATTGCTGACGCGGTCATGGGGATGACGAGACAAGCGCTCTCCCCATGACGTTGCACACCGAAATCCGTTTCGAGAGCGACATTTGCGCCCACCTGTCCGCACACGGTTGGCTCTATTCCGACGGCGACGCTGCAGCCTACGACACGCCGCGCGCCGTGTTCCCCGCCGACGTGCTGGCGTGGGTGCAGGCCACCCAGCCCCAAGCCTGGGAGTCCTTGAGCAAAAGCCATGGCGCAGCCGCCGAGGCCATGCTGCTCGACCGCCTGCGCA
>JANOUM010000568.1:0-2315 GCA_031416855.1 Rhodoferax sp.
GCATGTGCTCGGCATTGCAGAGTTTTTTACCCTCGCTCCATACACCAGCGGTTTGCTTGAGCTCTTGCGAGGTCTGCACTACCTGGCGTGTCGCCCATGATTGAAGCGCAACTTGGCCGGTGCGTCGCATTTCCTCGATTACCCGCATTTCAGCCGTATCGGCAGTCTTGAGCTCTCCCGTCTCATCTTCGACGGCCAGCAGCAGGGACTCCATTCGGCTTCGCAGATCAGGATGGGCCCCTAATCTTCTTACCAACTCCGCGTCACTCATTGATGCCTCAGTCATGTCGTCGCCCCTTGGTTGGATGGTTGGATGGCCGAGAATAACGCCACATCAGTTTAAATCGCACCCGCAATCCCAGGCCCGTGGCGAGGTACTCGCCCCAGACGTTGGCATCGGAAAAACGACCTGGGGCGGTCGGGAAGCAGGGGAATGGCGGCGGCCCACCCAGCTTGGTCAGCGACAACACGTTGCCGGTGTCCGAAATGCTGTCACCCCAGGCTGAACCAGGCCGACTTGCTCTGCGTGTACGACATCAGGCTCATCATGTGTTTGTCACGCGAATTGCCCGACTGCTTGTAGCCACCAAACGGCTGCGTCATGTCGCCGTCGCCGAAACAGTTGACCCACACCACACCGGCCTCCAGTGCGCCGACCATGCGGTGCGCCTGTTTCAGGTCGCGTGTCCATACCGAGGCGGCCAGGCCGTAGATGGAGTCGTTGGCCAGCGCAATGGCCTGGTCCACCGTGTCGAAGGCGGTGACCACTGCCACCGGGCCGAAAATTTCCTCGCGCGTGATCCCCATCTGGCTGGTGGCGCCCACGAACAGCGTCGGCTCGACAAATGCGCCACCTGCCACCGGGCCGCTTGTGCCGCCGCCCATGGCCAGTCGCGCGCCTTCGTTCTGGCCGCGGGCAATGCGCGACATCACGCTGCGCTGGTGGGCATGGCTGACCAGCGGGCCCAGCGTGGTGGCCGGATCGAGCGGGTCGCCCGGGCTGTAGCGGACCCGTGCACGCGCGATGAACCGCTTGATGAACTCGTCATGGATGCCGCGCTGCACCAACAGCCGCGAGCCGGCGTTGCAGACCTGTCCGGCGTTGTCGAAGATGCCGCCCACGGCGCGGTCCACGGCAGTGTCGAGGTCGTACAGGTCGTCCAGGAAGATCTGCGGGCTCTTGCCGCCGGTCTCCAGCGCCACCCGTTTCATGTTGGACTGCCCGGCATAACCGAGCAGCAATTTGCCGACCGCCGTGGAGCCGGTGAACGAGAGTTTGATCACGTCCGGGTGCAGCGCCAGCGCCTTGCCGGCTTCCGGCCCCAGACCATTGACCAGGTTGAACACCCCCGGCGGGCCGCCGGCCTCAACGAACAGTTGGGCCAGCCGGGTGCACGACAAGGGCGCTTGTTCGGCCGGCTTGAGCACCACGCAGTTGCCCGCGGCGAGGATCGGGGCGATCTTCCAGACCGCCATCAGCATCGGGTAGTTCCAGGGCGTGATCGCACCGATCACACCCAGCGGTTCGTGCAGGATCATGTGCAGCGCCGAGGGGTCGGTATGCGTCACCGCGCCCTCCATCTTGTCGATGCATTCCGCGAAGTAGCGGATGGTTTTTTGCACCTCGGGCAGGTCGATGTACAGCACGTCGCTGATCGGCTTGCCCATGTCCAGCGTCTCCAGCAGGGCCAGTTCATTGCCGTGGGACTCGACCCGGTCGGCAAAACGCAGCAAGATGTCCATGCGCGTCCGGGGGGGCAGGCCACGCCAGCGGCGGTCGTTCCAGGCCTGCAGCGCGTTGGCCACCGCGGCGTCGACATCGACTGCCTGGCCCCGGGCCACCTTGTCAAGCACCTTGCCATTGGCCGGGTTCACGCAGTCGAAGGTTTCGCCCGCGGCGGCGGGCACATGCCGCCCGTCAATGAAATGCCCCGTGGCGATCGACAGCTTGCCTGCCGCCGCAGCCCACTTGGCGCGGGTTTTCAGCGCGCTGGTGGTCATGTTGGTACCTGCGCGCGGCGTACTGCGGCGCCAGCCTGCCCGGGCCCGGCGCGCACAGGAGTTGCTTCGTGGTGCGCACTGCGGTATTCGCCCTTGGGGCCGCCCGGCAGGCTCATGACTTGGCCTGGGTACCGGAGGGGCGCGGCGCGCCGTCCTCGGCCAGCAACTCCAGCGGATAACCCGGCGCGCGCAGTTCCAGGCCGCAAGCCTGCTCGATCATGCGCGCCACCTCGGGTGACTGCGCCTGGCCGCCAAACAGACCGCGGGCGCGGGTGAAGATGGTTTGCGTCATGCTGCCCAGTTCGAGCGGCACG
>JANOUM010000569.1:0-1690 GCA_031416855.1 Rhodoferax sp.
CAGCCACACCGGCAGTTGCGCCGCATTGCCACTGCATGAGCACTGCCTGTTCAAACTGGGGGTGCACCTGGGCGAGATCTGGCACCTGACGCCCCTGGCCGCGTGGCTGCGGGCCCACGGCCGCAACCGCTTCCTGCTGACGGCCCCGCCGCTGCGACTGCCCGGCGCCGTGGGTTCGCCGGCCACGCCGATTGCCACCGTCTGACTGCAAACACCCGGTATGGCAACCGGGGTGCGCACTACTGGCTGACGGGCGTCGGGTGCGTGAGCGCGTCCAGATACATTAGGACGATTTGCCGCGTTTTCGAGACGGACCAGACATCGGGTGCAGCGCCGCACGATGCCATGGCCGTTCGGGTCGACTAAGATTAGCGCCCACCCTACCCGATCGTCCCAATTTCAGGAACACCATGACCATCTCCATGTACCAGGCCAGCGTGCCACGTTTCGCCAACATCCTGGGCAACCTGTCCAACATCATGGACAAGACACAGGCCCACATCGATGCGAAAAAGATCGCCGACGCCACGCTGACCGGCGACCGCCTGTTCCCCGACATGCTGCCCATGACCACCCAGGTGCAGATCGCCTGCGACACCGCCAAGGGCTTGGTGGCGCGTCTGGCCGGCATCGATGCCCCGGTCTTCGACGACACCGAAAAGACGATCGCCGACCTGAAGGCGCGCATCGCCAAGACCGTCGCCTTCATCCAGTCGGTATCACCGGCCCAGATCGATGGCACCGAAGACAAGGCCATCGTCACCAAACGTGGCGACAAGGAAACGCACTACAAGGGCATGCAGTTCCTGCTGGGCCACGCGATCCCCAACTTCTACTTCCACGTCACCACCACCTACAACATCTTGCGCCACAACGGCGTGGAGATCGGCAAGCGGGACTATCTGGGCACCCCCTGAACCGCAGCGGCCGGGCCTGTCAGGCGCGCCACACCTTGACCGTCGGCCGTCAGCCATCAGGTCGACAGGATGGCTGCGACCCGCGCGCGCAAGGGCGCGACGGCTGAGCCACCGACCGCGAACGGTACAGGCATGGCAGAGCCGCTCAAGAACCACTTCGGGCCCGACGCGGTGCAGCCGGGGGACCGGCGACCACTGCGTTCCTGCCCGAACTCGCCGCGCCGGACCTCACGGGCCGGGTACAGGTGCACCACGACCACGGCGATCCCGGCCAGGCCTTTGATTTCTAGCCACTGTTCGAAAACCCGGGCCGGGCCCATGTGTATTGCTGCGGCCCGCGTGGCCTGATGGATTGCGTGGCCGACATGTCCGGCCACTGGCCCTCGGGCAGCATCCACTTCGAGCGTTTCGGCCTTGATGCCGGCAGCTTCGCAGCAGACACCGCATGCACGGTGCGGCTGCAGGTATCGGGGGTGACGGTGCCGGTCGCTGCCGACCAGAGCATCCTGGAGGCACTGCGCGCGCACGCCCACCGGGTTCCGAGTTCCTGCGAAAGCGGCACCTGCGGCTCCTGCCGCACCGGCCTGCTGAGGGGTGAATCGGAACACCGCGACATGGTGTTCGGCGCCCCAAGTCCGACCGGCTCCTAGACGGCCAGGCGCCGTTCCTGCATCCAGCTGACGCAAGTGTCTGCCGCCTGCGCCAGCAGCTCCGGCTGGCCCGAAAAATAATGCGTCGCGCCCTGGATGCAGCGCATCGTCTTGTCGGCGCTG
>JANOUM010000570.1:0-4516 GCA_031416855.1 Rhodoferax sp.
GCTCGCGGCAGGAGATGTCGCGCGCATGGATATGCGCGCTCAGGGCCACGCCGCTCAAGTCTGTGATGGAAGTGGGGACCGCATGCATGCCGACGCAGTTTAGTGCAAGGCCATACGGGCCCGGCCGGGCGACTGGGAGGCGATGTTTGGCGACTTGCCGTCGCGCACGCCGCAGCGCTGCCGCCCGCTGCTGGTGCCGGTGGCAAACCCGCGCAATCGGAGATGTGGGCCGTCAGCCGCGGCCGAGTGCGTGCGCAATCACCTCGGGGCGGCCAGTGCGCCCGGCGCGCAGTCGCGCCACGCTTGCCTGTACCAGGCCAGACGACGGTCCACCACCCGATGGTCCGGATCGCCAATAACAATGACCAACCCAGGCTGCTCGGGCCCTGCCACCCGCCGGCCTCAGCGTGGCCGAAGACCAGGACCCCGACCGCATGTAATGGCCAATGCGGCAGGCAGACCGTTGCTGTCACGCCCGGCGCCAATACGACCGGCAACGAGCCACCCATCCCGACGAATGCCGCGTGAGCCAGGAATGGGGAAAAAGACCGTGGTCAGGCGACGCAATGCCAAGGGTGGCCTGGCGCCCTTGGGTTATCTGATCCGATTGCTGCCTGCCCCACCCGTCCGGCACGAAGTGGTCCGTGTCCGTGGACAACTGCGGACGATTGCCCGAATGGCAAACGGCGCATCCTCAGGATGCCGTAGCGGCGAATCACCTGCAGCGGATTGGACTTGGACATCGTCCGGCTGGCCGGCGCTGGCAGGCGTCGCCGGGTTCATGCACCAGCCGTGGCGGGTGCCCCACACACCGGGCATCCGGCGTGGCGCGGCAGGCGAAGCTCGGTCCACTCCATGGCCCTGCCATCGAGCATCAGCAGCCGCCCGGCCAGCGAGGTTCCGGTGCCGCACAGCAACTTGAGCGCCTCGGCCGCCTGCAGCGTCCCGATGATGCCCACCAGCGGGGCAAACACCCCCATCGTGGCGCAGCGTGTTTCCACGAAGTCGGCATCTGGCGGGAACACGCAGGCATAACAGGGCGAGGCACTGTTGCGGCTGTCGTACACGCTGATCTGGCCGTCAAAGCGGATTGCCGCTCCCGACACCAGCGGCTTGTGGTGGCGCACGCAGGCAGCGTTCACCGCCTGGCGCGTGTCGAAGTTGTCGCTGCAGTCGAGCACGACATCGGCCCGGGGCACCAACTCGTCGAGCAAGGCGGTATCGGCCCGCTGCTGCAGGCACGTCACACGGACATCGGGGTTGATCGCGGCAATCGCCTGGCGGGCGGAATCGACCTTGGGCTGGCCGATACGCGCCGTCGTGTGGGCCACCTGGCGCTGCAGATTGGTGAGGTCCACCGTGTCGTGGTCGACCAGCGTGATCTGCCCCACACCTGCCGAGCCGAGGTACAGGACCACCGGGGAGCCCAACCCTCCGACACCGATCACCAGCGCGTGGGCCTGGGCGATGCGCTCCTGCCCTTCGATGCCGACCTCGTCGAGCAGCAAGTGGCGCGAATAACGCAGCAGCTGCTCGTCGGTCATGGGGGCACCCGATGCCACCGCGCTCAGTTCTCTTTCGGTTCTTCCTTGCGCTCGGTCAGGGTCTTGCTGATCATCACGGGGCGGCCCTTGAGCTTGTTGATGGCCTGCAATAGTGGGAAATCCTTGTCGGAACCGTATTCGGGCATGCGACGCTCAGCAATTGGCTTCTTGGCTTCTTCTTCCATGCGTTTGCGGGCCTCTTCGCGTGCTTTCTCGCGGTTCGCGTCCTTCTTGTCTTCGCCCTGTCCGCTGTTGAGGTGTTTTTCGAGATCCGCCTCGCGGGTGCGCAGGGCAGCGAACAGATTGCCTTCCTCGGTTTCGTCCACCATCACATCGGGCACGATGCCCTTGGCCTGGATGGAACGCCCGCTGGGCGTGAAGTAACGCGCGGTGGTGATCTTCAGCCCGGTGTCGGGACCCAGCGGCCGCACGGTTTGCACCGAACCCTTGCCGAAGGTCTGGTTGCCCATGATGGTGCCGCGCTTGTAATCCTGCAGCGCGCCGGCGACGATCTCGCTGGCAGATGCCGAGCCTTCGTTCACCAACACGACCAAGGGCACGCTTTTCAGGGCCGCCGGCAGCCGCTTGAGCGGGTCCGGGCTGCCGCGGCGCTGATAGAACTCGGGTGAGGCCTTGTAGGTGAACTTGCTTTCGGCCAGCTGGCCATTGGTGGACACCACGTTCACGTTGTCAGGCAGAAAGGCGGCTGAAATGGCGACCGCCGCATCCAGCAGACCGCCGGGATCGTTGCGCAGGTCGAGCACCAGGCCTTTCAGGTTCGGCTCCTGCTTGTAGACCTCTTCGACCTTGCGCGCGAAGTCGTCCACCGTGCGTTCCTGGAACTGGCTCAGGCGGATCCAGGCATACCCTGGCTCGATCACCCTGCCCCGGACCGACTGGGTGCGGATCTCTTCACGTGTGATCGTCACCGGGAAGGTGCGGTTCTCTTCCTTTCGGAAGATCGTCAGGGTGACCTTGGTGTTGGGTTCGCCGCGCATGCGCTTGACGGCTTCGTTCAGCGTCAGACCCTTGACGGCGGTGTCGTCGACGCGGGTGATCAGGTCGTTGGTCTTGAGGCCGGCGCGGAACGCCGGCGAGCCTTCGATCGGAGACACCACCTTGATCAGACCGTCCTCCTGGGTGATTTCGATGCCCACCCCGACAAAGCGCCCCGACGTGCCCTCGCGAAATTCCTTGAACGATTTCTTGTCGAAGTACTGCGAATGGGGGTCCAGGCTGTTGACCATGCCTGAAATCGCGTCGGTGATGAGCTTTTTCTCGTCGACCGGCTCGACATAGTCGCTCTTGACCATGTTGAAGACTGCCGCGAGCTGCTGCATCTCCTCCAGCGGCAGGGGCCCGAAGGTACCCCGGGCAACCGTCTGCAACGACACGGTCGTCAGCGCACCTGCGATGACACCAATCGACACCCAACCTGCGATTTTCAATTTTTGGCCCATTATGGTTCCTCTACCAGTTCAATATACACCTTCGAGCCGCCCCAGGTGCCCGGGTTCCCTGTGCCCCCGGCATTTATGGGCCGATGCGCGCAGAAATGGGCAGATTTACTCAGGCTTTTCCCTGGGCCGCGACCGCGGCTGCAGCGGCCGACACTGTAGCGGCATCGCCCAGGTAATAGTGGCGCAGCGGTTGCAGGTCCTGGTCGAGTTCGTACACCAGCGGGATGCCATTGGGGATATTCAGCCCCACAATGTCGGCATCCGAGACCTTATCCAGGTATTTCACCATGGCACGGATCGAGTTGCCATGTGCCGCCACGACAATGCGTTTGCCGTCCCGGATGGCCGGTGCCATGGATTCGTTCCAGAACGGCATCACGCGCTCGACGGTGTCTTTCAGGCATTCGGTGAGTGGCACCTGCCCAGGTTGCAGCCCGGCATATCGGACGTCATTGCGTTCGCAACGCGGGTCGGCCGGGTCCAGCGGCGGCGGCGGCGTATCGTAACTGCGCCGCCACACCAGCACCTGCGCGTCGCCGTACTGCCGTGCCATGTCGCCCTTGTTCAGGCCTTGCAATGCGCCGTAATGGCGCTCGTTCAGCCGCCAGCTGTGCACCACCGGCAACCAGGTGCGATCCATCTCGTCAAGACAGTGCCAGAGTGTCCGGGTGGCGCGCTTGAGTACGCTGGTATGGGCCAGATCGAACTCGTAGCCTTCCTGGCGCAGCACGCGGCCGGCATTCCTGGCCTGCTCGACACCGGTGGCCGTCAAGTCGACGTCGGTCCAGCCGGTGAAGCGGTTTTCGAGGTTCCAGGTGGATTCGCCGTGGCGGATCAGGACGAGTTTGTGCATGGTTTGCGGGGTTTTGGTGGGGCACGGCCGATGCGGCCACAGAGCGCATTCTAAAATGCCGGGTTAATGTAAACCGCGGCCTGCCGCTCACCCACAGGATCCCCACGTGAATTTCATAGTCGACAACTGGATGTTATTGGCGGTTGCCCTGTCTTCGGGTGCGATGCTGTTGTGGCCGGCGATCCAGGGCGCGACCCAGGCCGGGTTGACTCCGGCTGGCGCGGTGCAGATGATCAATCGCGAGAAGGCGGTGGTGGTCGATGTCTGCGAAACCGCCGAGTTCGCCACCGGTCATGTCACGGGCGCCAAGAACGTTCCACTTGGCCAACTCGAGGAAAAACTCACTGGCGCGGTCAAGAACAAGGCCCTGCCCCTGATCCTGGTCTGCCAGACCGGAGCCCGCTCCGGCCGGGCGTTGGCCATCGCCAAGAAGCTGGGTTACGAGAACGTCCAGTCGCTTGGCGGCGGTCTCGGCGCCTGGAAATCCGCCAATCTCCCCCTGGAAAAAGCCTGACTTCCACCATGCAAAGCGTCAAGATGTACACCACGGCCGTTTGCCCCTATTGCATCCGTGCCAAGCAGATCCTCCTTGCCAAGGGGGTCACCGCCATCGAGGAAATTCGGGTCGATCTCGATCACGACCAGCGCACCACCATGAT
>JANOUM010000571.1:0-2255 GCA_031416855.1 Rhodoferax sp.
TGCCGGCCCTGGCCGTCGGCCCAGGACAACATCAGCGGGTCGGGCCGTAGTGTCACCGACAAGGCGCCGGTGGCCAGGGTCACCCGCGTGCCGTCGCGCGTCAGCGCGCCCGCCGGGCAGCTGAACCCGCCCAGGTCATCGCGGCTGCGGCCCTGCCAGGGAACGTCCTGCCCGGCCTGCGGCGCAATCGCCCAGGTTCGTGGTTCCCTGTAGCCAGTGGCGGGCCGGTAGCGCACGCGCACCAGCGCGGACTCCAGCAGCTGCACGCTGAATGTAGCGCCACCGTTCAGGGACAGGGCAATACCGTGTGCGTCGACTTGCGTGATGTGCGCACCAGACACGGATTTCACAGGCGCAACCCTTGCGCGTCGAAACAATGGATGTGATCCGCCGCCAGCCCCAGGCGCACGGTGTCGCCACTGCGGATGGTGGTCTGGCCGTTGAGCACCATCTCGAAGGGCGTGTCCTGGCCCACCTGGCCGTGCAACAGGCTGGTGGAGCCGAGTTGCTCGACCTGCGTCACCACCATGGCCACCGGGCCGCCGTCGGCAATCCGCGCATGTTCCGGACGCAGGCCGATGGTGTGGGTGCCCGCCGGCACCAGGGCGCGGCTCGTATCGGGCGGCAGCAGCGCCACCGGCAGGAAGTTCATACGCGGGCTGCCGATGAAGCCGGCCACGAAGGTGTTCACCGGGCGGTTGTACAAGTCGAGTGGTGCACCCACCTGTTCCACCGTTCCGGCGCGAAGCACCACGATCTTGTCGGCCATGGACATCGCCTCCTCCTGGTCGTGCGTCACGTAGACCATGGTGGCCTTCAGGCGCGCATGCAGGTCGCGGATCTCGGCGCGCATGGAAACCCGCAGCTCGGCGTCCAGATTGGACAGCGGCTCGTCGAACAGAAACAGCTTGGGTTCGCGCACGATGGCGCGGCCGATGGCCACACGCTGGCGCTGGCCGCCCGAGAGTTGCGTGGGCTTGCGCTGCAACAGTTCGCCCAGGCGCAGGAGCGTAGCGGCGGCCCCCACCTTGGCCTCGATCTGCGCCTTGGCCACACCGATGTTCTCCAACCCGAAGGCCATGTTGTCATAGACCGTCATGTGCGGATACAGCGCGTACGACTGGAACACCATGGCGCAGCCGCGGTCGGCGGCGGACACCGCGTTCACGTTCTCTGTGTCGATGCGGATTTCGCCGGAGGTGGGTGACTCCAGCCCGGCGATCACCCGCAGCAGGGTGGACTTGCCGCAACCCGAGGGACCGACGAACACCACAAATTCACCATCGTCGACCGACAGGTCGATACCGTGCAGGACGGTGGTCTTGTCAAAACTCTTGACGATGCGGTTCAGTTCAAGTGTGGCCACGGGCGGGTCCTAACAAGCGGCGCTTTGCGAATCGGCCTATTTCACGCCTGCGCTGGCGATGCCGGTGGTGATGTATTTCTGCAGGAAGGCGAACACCAGCGTGATCGGGATCAGCGTGATCACGGTCATCGCCAGCAGGTAGTGCCATTGCGTGTTGAGTTCGCCCTGGAATGAGTTGAGCGCCAGCTGCAGCGTGAAGAGCTCGGACTTGGACAACACGATCAGCGGCAACAGAAAATCGTTCCAGCGCCACATCACCGAGAAGATCGCCAGCACCGCCAGCGCCGGTGCGGCCAGCGGCAGGATGATCCTCCAGTAGATGCGCCATTCGCTGGCGTGGTCCATGCGGGCCGCCTCCAGCAACTCGTCAGGGATGGTCAGCATGTACTGGCGCAGCAGGAACACACCGGTGGGCGTGGCGATCGCCGGCAGGATCACGCCCCACAAACTGTTGAGCAGGCCGACGGTGTTGATCACCAGGAACACCGGCACCAGGATGATGGTGGGAGGGATCATCAACGTGGCGATGATCAGCAGGAACACCGCCTTCTGACCGCGGAACTGGTACTTGGACAACGCGAACGCCGCCATCGAGTTGATCAGCAGCGTGAGCAGAGTGGCCACCACCGTGATGAACACGCTGTTCCACAAATAGTTGCCGAAGCTGAACTTGCCAAACAGGTCGGTGTAGTTGTTGACGGCAAACTTCAGCTCGTTGATCGGCTTGCGATCGTTGATGTTGACGCGAATCTCGGCCTCCGGCCTGGCCGGGTCGACCATGGTGGCCATGATGCCGATGCGCCGCACCTGGGCCATCTCGCGCAACTGGCCGTCCTCCATCTTCGTCGTGAACAGTGGCAGGGGCTTTTCGTGGCCCTGCACTACCACC
>JANOUM010000572.1:0-2967 GCA_031416855.1 Rhodoferax sp.
AGATCACCTACCTGTACACGCTGGCCTTCGTGCCCTCCGTCCTGGGCCTGTACCTGTACCTGCCCAAGCCCACCGGCGTGGGCCTGATCAGCATGTGGGTGGCGATCCCGCTCGACATCGTGAGCGCGCTGCTGGTGATGAAACTCGCCGCCTTCGGTCCGATGAAGGAAGGCGTGAGCAAGCAGTTCCTGATCTTCAAGGACAAGCACACCTGGTCCATGACGGCGCTATACATCGTCACCTTCGGTTCCTTCATCGGCTTCTCGATGGCGCTGCCACTGTCGATGAAGGTGATTTTCGGCATCAGCCATGTGACTGGGGCCAATGGCGTGCTGCAGCACACGCTGAACAACCCGAATGCACCCAGTGTTCTCGCCTACGCCTGGATCGGCCCTTTCGTCGGAGCGGCCGTGCGACCAGTCGGTGGCTGGATCTCCGACAAGGTCGGGGGTTCGATCGTGACCCAAATCATCTCCGCTGTGATGGTATTGGCCTCGGTCGCTGTCGGCTACGTGATGATGCAGGCCTACGGGTCGGCCACGCCGGAGCAGTACTTCCCCGCCTTCCTGGGCCTGTTCATCGTGCTGTTCTTCGCCAGCGGCATCGGCAACGGCTCGACCTTCCGCACCATCGGCGTTATCTTCGACCGCACGCAGGCGGGCCCGGTGCTGGGATGGACGTCGGCGATTGCCGCCTACGGTGCTTTCGTTGCACCGATCGTGATCGGCGACCAGATCAAGGCCGGCACGCCGCAATACGCGATGTACGGCTTTGCCATGTTCTACGCAGTCTGCCTGGTGCTGAACTGGTGGTTCTATCTGCGCAAGGGCGCCTACGTGAAGAACCCCTGACGCCCTGCAGCACAGCCCACGGCCGCGCGCAGCGCGCAAGGCCGGCCGCCAACCGATCAAGAACCAACGAACCGGAGCCCTTCATGAGCCACTTCCTCGACCGTCTCACCTACTTTTCCGCTCCGCGGGAGAACTTCGCGGGTGACCACGGCGTCACCACTGGCGAAGACCGCACTTGGGAAGACGCCTACCGCAACCGCTGGGCGCATGACAAGGTCGTGCGCTCCACCCACGGCGTGAACTGCACCGGGTCCTGCTCCTGGAAGATCTACGTCAAGGGCGGCATCGTCACCTGGGAAACCCAGCAGACCGACTACCCCCGCACGCGCTGGGACATGCCCAACCACGAGCCACGTGGTTGCTCGCGCGGCGCCAGCTACAGCTGGTACCTGTACAGCGCCAACCGCGTCAAGTACCCGATGGTGCGCGGCCGCCTGCTCAAGAGCTGGCGCGAGGCGCGCCTGGCGCACGACCCGGTCGACGCCTGGGCGTCGATCGTCGAAAACGAGGCCACCCGACGCAACTACCAGAGCTTCCGCGGCCTGGGCGGCATGGTGCGCTCGAGCTGGGACGAGGTCAACGAGATCATCGCCGCAGCCAATGTCTACACGATCAAGAAATACGGCCCCGACCGCGTTATCGGCTTCTCGCCCATCCCCGCCATGTCGATGGTCAGCTACGCCGCCGGCAGCCGCTACCTGAGCCTGATCGGCGGCGTCAGCATGAGTTTCTACGACTGGTACTGCGATCTGCCCCCGAGCAGCCCGCAGGTCTGGGGCGAACAGACTGACGTGCCAGAGTCAGCCGACTGGTACAACTCCAGTTTCATCATCGCCTGGGGCTCGAACGTGCCGCAGACGCGCACGCCTGACGCGCACTTCTTCACCGAGGTGCGGTACAAGGGCACGAAAACGGTGGCGGTCACGCCCGACTACTCCGAGGTGGCCAAGCTGTCCGACATCTGGATGCATCCCAAGCAGGGCACGGACGCCGCGGTCGCGATGGCCATGGGCCACGTGATCCTGAAGGAGTTCTATTTCCCCGACGGCGAGGAAGAATGCCGGGCCGCCCCAAGTTCTTCCAGCCCCCTCGGGGGGCAGCCGCCAGCAGGCGGCGTCGGGGCCCGCACCACGCGCAGTGCCTATTTCGACGACTACGTGCGCCGCTACACCGACATGCCGATGCTGGTGATGCTCAAGGAGCACGAACTGCCCGGTGGCGAAAAAATCATGGTGCCTGACCGTTACGTGCGCGCCTCCGACTTCAACGGCAAGCTCGGCCAGGCCAACAACCCCGAGTGGAAGACCGTGGCCTTTGATGACACCGGCAAGGTGGTGCTGCCGAATGGTGGAATCGGTTTCCGTTGGGGCCCGGACGGCCGTGCAGACCAGGGCCAATGGAACCTGGAGGCCAAGGAAGCCCGTCACGCCAACGAGGTCAAACTGCGCCTCTCGGTGCTCGAAGCCGACACGCCCAACCCAGAAACCGCCCGCGTCGGATTTCCGTATTTCGGCGGCATCGCCACACCGAACTTCCAGCACAACGCCAGCGGCGACAGTGCCAAGGACGTGCTGGTGCGCACGGTACCCGTGCAGCGCATCAGCCTGGGCAAGAAGGGCGAGAAGCGCGAAGCCCTGGTGGCCACCGTGTTCGATCTGCAAGTGGCCAACTACGGCATCGCGCGCGGCTTGCCTGGCGAAATGGCAGCCAAAAGCTTTGACGACGACACCCCCTACACACCGGCCTGGCAGGAGAGCATCACCGGCACGCCGCGCGAGCAGCTCATCACCGTAGCGCGTCAGTTCGCCGAGAACGCCGACAAAACCCAGGGCCGTTCGATGGTCATCATCGGCGCGGCGATGAACCACTGGTACCACAGCGACATGAACTACCGCGGCATCATCAACATGCTGATGATGTGCGGGTGCATCGGCAAGAGCGGCGGCGGCTGGGCGCACTACGTCGGACAGGAAAAACTGCGCCCGCAGACCGGCTGGACCGCGCTGGCCTTTGCACTCGACTGGATCCGCCCGCCCCGGCAGATGAACAGCACCAGCTTCTTTTACGCCCACACCGACCAGTGGCGCTACGAAAAGCTGGGGATGGAAGAAGTCAT
>JANOUM010000573.1:0-3180 GCA_031416855.1 Rhodoferax sp.
ACCGCCGGCTGGCTGACCTGTAATTCCTCTGCGGCACGCGTGAAACTGCCGGTGCGCGCCGCCGCCTCGAACGCGATCAGGCTGTTCATCGCGGGTTGCTGGAATCGAGTGGCCATGAGCCTTGATTATGGCAATGATGAAACCGGTTGCAGGTCACAAGTGTCCGGCTTGTCGCTACGATGGAAAGGCAATTGCAGCCAACGGCAACTCCGCACGAGGACTCCACCACATGAGCGAGACTGATACCAAACGGCACCGACGCGGCGGCCGCGAGCGGCGCGACCCGAATGCCAAACCGGTGGCACCGGCCTACATCACGCGCGCGATCCCCAGCTACGACATCATGGGTGAAGAGAGCCTGCTGAAGATCGAGGCCGCGGCCGACCGCATCCTGGCCGAAGTCGGGCTGGACATCCGCGACGACGACGATTGCCTGGCGATGTTCAGGAAATCCGGCGCACATGTGGACGGCATGCGCGTGCGTTTCGAGCCCGGCCATCTGCGCGAGCTCCTGAAGACGGCGCCGCGCCAGTTCACCCAGCACGCCCGCAACCCGGCGCGTTCAGTGCAGATCGGCGGCAACAGCGTGGTGTTCGCGCCGGCTTATGGATCGCCCTTCGTGATGGACCTCGACCGGGGCCGCCGTTACGGCACACTGGAGGATTTCCAGAACTTCATCAAGCTGGCGTATGCCTGCCCGTGGCTGCACCACTCCGGCGGCACGGTGTGTGAACCCACCGACGTGCCGGTCAACAAGCGCCACCTCGACATGGTCTACGCGCACATGAAGTACTCCGACAAGGCCTACATGGGCTCGATAACGTCCGAGGAACGCGCGGAGGATTCGATCGCCATGAGCCGCCTGCTGTTTGGCGCCGATTTCGTCGACCGGAACTGCGTGATCCTGGGCAACGTGAACGTGAACTCGCCGCTGTTGTGGGACGGCACCATGACCAAGTCGGCCCGCGCCTATGCCCGCGCCAACCAGGCCGCAGTGATCGTGCCCTTCATCCTGGGTGGCGCCATGGGCCCGGTGACCAATGCCGGTGCGATTGCGCAGGCGCATGCCGAAACCATGGTCGGTTGCGCGATCACGCAACTCGAGCGAGCGGGCGCACCAGTGATCTACGGCAACTTCCTCTCCAGCATGTCGCTGCGCTCCGGCTCACCCACCTTCGGCACGCCCGAGCCGGCGATCGGTTCGATGGTGGTGGGGCAACTGGCGCGCCGCCTGGGGCTGCCGCTGCGCTGCGCCGGGTCTTTCACCACTTCCAAGCTGCCCGACGGCCAGGCGATGCAGGAGAGTGTCATGTCGATGCTGTCGGCAGTGCACTGTGGCGCCAACTTCATCCTGCACTCGGCCGGCTTCCTGGACGGGCTACTGTCGATGAGTTACGAGAAGTTCATGATGGACGCCGACTTTTGCGGCGCGCTGCACAGCTACCTCAAGGGCGTGACCGTGGACGACAACAGCCTGGCGATGGACGCGTTCCGGGAGGTGGCGCCAGGCAGTCACTTCCTGGGATGTGCCCACACCATGGCCAACTACACCACCGCGTTCTTCGACTCCACCATCTCGGACGACACACCGTTCGAGACCTGGCAGGAGGCCGGCCAGACCAACAGCGCCACACGTGCCAACAAGCGTTGGAAAGCCGCCTTGGCGCAATACCAGGCGCCTCCGGTCGACCCGGCGGTCGACGAGTCCATCATCGACTACATGGACCGCAAGAAGGCCTCGATGAACGACCAGTGGTATTGAAGGACACACCTGCGATGGCACGCGACAACGACCCCCTGCTGCAGCCCTACCAATTGCGTCACCTGCGGTTGCGCAACCGCATCATGACCACTTCGCACGAGCCGGCCTACCCCGAGGACGGCATGCCCAAGGCGCGTTACCGTGCCTACCACGTCGAGCGCGCCCGGGCCGGAGTCGCGCTCACCATGACAGCCGGCTCGGCAACGGTGTCCCGCGACAGCCCGCCGGTGTTCAACAACGTGCTGGCCTACAGGGACGAGGTCGTGCCCTGGCTGAAAGACCTCACCGACGCCTGCCACGAACACGGCGCGGCGGTCATGATCCAGCTCACCCACCTGGGCCGGCGCACCAGCTGGTCCAAGGCCGACTGGCTGCCGGTGGTCTCGCCCTCACACGAGCGCGAGGCGGCGCACCGCGCATTTCCCAAGAAGCTTGAAACCTGGGACATCGAGCGCATCATCGCCGACTACGCCGACGCGGCCGAACGCATGCAGGCCGGCGGCATGGACGGCCTGGAGCTGCAGGCCTACGGCCACCTGATGGACCAGTTCTGGTCGCCATTGACCAACACGCTGGACGAACCCTATGGCGGCTCGCTCGACAACCGCCTGCGTTTCACCTTCGAGGTGCTGCGCGCGGTGCGCAAGCGCGTCGGACCGGACTTCATCGTCGGGGTACGCTACACCGGCGACGAAGACCTGCCCGGTGGCTTGTCCCCTGCCGATGGACTGGAGATCTCGCGCCGGCTCAAGGAGTGCGGCATGGTCGACTTTCTGAACGTCGTGCGCGGCCACATCGATACCGACGCCGGCCTGACCGACATGATCCCGGTGCAGGGCATGCGCAGCGCGCCGCACCTGGATTTTGCGGGGGATATCCGCGCCGCCACCGGTTTCCCGACCTTCCACGCCGCCAAGATTCAGGACGTGACCACGGCCCGGTACGCCATCAGTTCGGGCAAGCTGGACATGGTCGGCATGACGCGCGCCCACATGACCGACCCGCACATCGTGCGCAAGATCGTCGCCGGCCGCGAAGACACGATCCGACCCTGTGTCGGCGCCAATTTCTGCCTGGACCGCATCTACCAGGGCGGCGAAGCCTATTGCATCCACAACCCGGCGACCGGGCGGGAGTTGACGATGCCGCACGACATCCCGCCCGCGGCGGTAAAGCGCAAGGTAGTCGTGGTTGGCGCCGGACCGGCCGGCCTGGAGGCGGCCCGGGTCGCCGCCGAGCGTGGCCATACCGTCGTGGTGCTGGAGGCCGCCGCCAAACCCGGCGGCCAGATCCGCCTGACCGCGCAAAGCCCGCGCCGGCGCGAGATGATCAGCATCATCGACTGGCGCATGGCGCGCTGCGAGGAGCGTGGCGTCGTATTCCGCTTCAACACGCTGGCCGACGCGCAGGCCGTGCTG
>JANOUM010000574.1:0-20392 GCA_031416855.1 Rhodoferax sp.
CTGGTCAACGGCCTGCTGCTGGCGCTACCGAACTTCGTGGTAGCGACCCTGATCGTGCTGCTGGCCGGACTGTACTTTCCGGCAGTCGGCATTTTTAATTACACGCCGTTTTTCACCGACCCGCTGGGCAATATCGGCAGCCTGTTGTTGCCGGCACTGTCGCTGTCGCTGGCGGTGTCGGTGACGATCTCCGAAAACACCCGCGCCGCCGTGCTGGAGGTGTCGAGCCAGGACTTTGTCATGGTGGCGCGCGCCAAGGGATTGCGCGCGAGCACCATCTTGCGCGACTACCTGGTGCGCAACGCCCTGACACCCGTCATCACTGTCACCGGGCTGCAACTCGCGACGCTGTTGGGCGGCAGCATCCTGATTGAAACCATCTTCACCGTCCCGGGAATGGGGCAATACCTGTTCGATTCGGTTTCCAGCCGCGACTATCCCGTCGTGCAGGCGATCGTGCTGGTGGCGGCGACCGTCGTGCTGCTCGTGAACGTGGCGGTTGATGTGGCCTACGCCAGGGTGGACGCCCGGGTGAGTTATGAGTGATCGTCGGCGAACCAGCGGCGGCAGGCTGCTGGCGGTTGGGTTGCTGATGCTTGCCGTGATGGTCGTGGTGACCGTATTGGGCCCCTTGATCGCTCCCTACAACCCCTCCGAGACCTCGCCCGATTCGCTCGCCGGGCCGAGCGCGGCGCATTGGCTCGGCACCGATTCAATCGGCCGCGATGTGCTCAGCCGACTCATCATCGGCGGGCGCACTACGCTGTTGATCACCTTCATTGCGGTCACCTTTGCCCAGGTCGGCGGAGTGCTGCTCGGCCTGTTTTCCGGCTACGTCGGCGGTGTGGTCGACCAGGTCATCATGCGCGTACTGGATGTGATTTTTGCGTTTCCGGTGTTCCTGCTGGCAATCGCGGTGGTTGCAGCTTTGGGGCCGACGGTGCCCAATTTGATCCTGACGATTGCCATTGTCTATACGCCGCGGGTGGCCCGGGTGGTGCGTGGCCCGGTGCTCAGCGTGAAGCGTTGGGACCATGTGGAAGCCGCGCGCAGCGTGGGTGTGGGCGAATTCAGCATCGCCACCCGGCATGTGCTGCCACTGATCGTCTCGCCGATCCTGGTGGAGACCAGCCTGACGTTGTCGCAGACCATCTTCACAGTCACCGCGCTGTCGTTCCTGGGCCTGGGGCCGCCGCCGCCCGACCCGAACTGGGGTGCCATGTTGTCCGAGGCCAGGCAGTTCATGGAACTGGCGCCGTTGACGGTCATCGGCCCGGCGGTGGCAATCGTTTTTGCAACGCTGACCTTCATCGTGCTGGCTAACGGGCTGCGTGAAAAACTCGACGTGGCAAGCCGATGATGAACCCGCCCGGTCCGATCCTGCGGGTCGACAAGCTCACGGCGCAATTCACCACTGGCGGTGTAACGACCCGGGTCGTCAAGGGTATTTCGTTCGATATCGCGGCCGGCGAGGCGGTTGGTTTTGTCGGGGAATCGGGCTGCGGCAAGAGTGTCACGGCGCGCGCCATCCTGCGCCTGGCGCCCGAGGGCTCCACGGTCGAGTGGGGCGGCAGCATCCGGTTTGGCGGGCAGGATCTTCTGCAGCTGCGCGAGGCCGAGATGCGCGACCTGCGCGGGCGGCGCATCGCCATGGTGTTCCAGGACCCGATGACCTCGCTCAACCCGGTGATGACAGTCGGCGCGCAGATCGACGACATGGTGCGCCGCCATACCGGCGCATCGCCCACAGCCGCACGCCGGCGCACGGTGGAACTGCTCGGCCTGGTCGGCATCCGCGACCCGCAGCAGCGCGCCGACGACTATCCGCACCAGTTTTCCGGGGGCATGCGGCAACGCGTACTGATCGCCATCGCCGTGTCCTGCCAGCCGGACTTGCTGATCGCCGACGAGCCGACCACCGCGCTCGACGTCACGGTGCAGGCGCAGATATTGCGATTGCTGATGCGGCTGCGCCAGGAGCTTGGCATGGCCCTGATGCTGATCACGCACGACTTCGGCGTCATCGCCGGCATGGTAGAGCGGGTGTTCGTCATGCTGGATGGCGAGATCGTCGAGACCGGCCCGGTAGACGCGCTGTTCGCCCGCCCGCAACATAGCTACACCCAGGCGTTGCTGGACGCGGTGCCACGACTCGACGCGGCGGGGCGGCAGACGTGAGCCGCGTGGCGCCGCTGCTGCAGGTCCGCGATTTGTCGGTCAGCTTTCCGGGGCGCAGCGGCAAGGCGCCGGTTCAGGCGGTGCAGCGGGTGTCATTCGACATCGCGCATGGTCAGACGCTGGGCCTGGTGGGTGAATCCGGCTCCGGCAAGACCACGACCGGGCGCGCCATTCTGCAACTGCAGGCGGTCACCGGCGGCTCGGTGCACCTGCTGGGTCAGGAATTGACGGCGATGTCGCGCAAGCAGGTGCGCGTCATGCGCCGGCACATGCAGTTCGTGCTGCAGAACCCTTACTCCAGCCTCAACCCGCGCATGACCATCGCGCAAACCCTGGCCGAGCCGCTGCGTGTGCACCGGTCGGTGCCGCCGGCCCAGGTGGCGGCTCGGGTGGCGCAGCTGATGGAGTTGGTCGGCATGGACCCGGCCGTGGTGCGCCGTTATCCGCACGAGTTCTCGGGTGGCCAGCGCCAGCGCATCGTGATTGCGCGCGCATTGGCGGTCAACCCCGACTTCGTGGTGTGCGACGAACCGGTCTCGGCGCTGGATGTGCGCACCCAGGCACAGATCGTCACGCTGCTTCAATCGCTGCAAGACCAACTTGGGCTGTCGTACCTGTTCATCGCGCATGACCTGGCCGTGGTGCGCAAGGTTGCGCACCGGGTGGCGGTGATGTTCAGCGGGCAGGTGGTAGAACTCGGCGACGCGGCCCAGGTGTATGACACCCCGGGCCATCCCTACACCCGCGACCTGCTGGACGCGGTGCCGATTCCCGACCCGGCGCGCCAGCGCAGCAAACTGGCCGTTGTTCCACCGGAGCCCCGGTTCCATGGCCGTGAAGGCCAGAGCGGGCCGTGCGTGTTCGGCGAGGACCACGCCCGCACCGGCAGCCCGACCTGGCATCCGCTGGGCCATGGGCATGGCGTGTCGTGCCGGTTTTGGCCGCCATGATCCGGGCCGGACCCGGTTCCGGAGCCATTTACAGTAGGTGAGGTGCTGCCTCAGGCGGCGCGCGCGAACACCCCCGGGTGGCCCAATACACGGGTGCCCAGCGGCCCCACCGCCGCGCAGATCGCCCTGATGTGTTCGGGTGTGGTGCCGCAACACCCCCCCACGATGTTCACCAGCCCCTGTTCGGCGAATTCACGCAGCAGTCGGGAGGTGACCTCGGGCGGCTCGTCAAAACCGGTTTCCGACATCGGATTCGGCAACCCGGCGTTCGGGTAACAGCTGATGAAGGTGTCCGGCGCGACCCGGCTCAGCTCCTGGATGTAGGGCCGCATCAGTGCCGCGCCCAGGGCACAGTTCAGGCCGATGGCCAGAGGCCGCGCGTGGCGCACGCTGTACCAGAAGGCGGTGACGGTCTGCCCGCTGAGGATGCGGCCCGACGCGTCGGTCACGGTGCCGCTGATGATGAGGGGCAGGGTCTCGCCGGTCTGCTCGAACACCTCGTCGATGGCGAACAGCGCCGCCTTGGCATTGAGCGTGTCGAAGATGGTCTCGACCAGCAGTACGTCGCTGCCGCCCTCGATCAGGGCCAGCGTTTGCGCGTGGTAGGCCGCGCGCAGTTGCTCGAACGAGACGTTGCGCGCGCCGGGGTCGTTCACGTCGGCGCTGATGCTTGCCGTCTTGGGTGTGGGGCCGAGTGCGCCGACCACGAACCGGGGCTTGTCGGGCGTGGAGTACCTGTCGCAGGCCGCGCGCGCCCGGCGCGCGGAGGCCAGGTTCATCTCGTCCGCCAGCTCCGCCATGTCGTAGTCGGCCTGTGCCACGGTGGTCGCACCAAAGGTGTTGGTCTCGATCAGGTCGGCACCGGCGCCCAGGTAGGCGTCGTGGATATCGGCAATCACCTCCGGGCGCGTCAGGCTGAGCAGTTCGTTGTTGCCTTTGACGTCCTTGTGGAAGTCCTTGAAGCGCACGCCTCTGTACTGCGCTTCATCGAGGCGAAAACGTTGGATCATGGTGCCCATGGCGCCGTCCAGGATGGCGATGCGGCGCTCCAGGATCGCTGGCAGGGCCTGGCCTCGCGTGTAGGGGGGGTATTTCAATTGGTTTTCTCGACTCCGTGGACGTATTCCAGCTGCTTGATCTGGCCGTTGGCAAAGGTGTGCACTCCCTTGCCGTGGCGCACACCGGCCTCGAAGGATCCTACGTACTTGTCACCACTGGCGAAGAAGTGGGTACCTGTACCGGATTGCGCGCCGGCATGGAACGTACCTTCGTAACGGTCCCGGCTGGCGAAGTGGTGCACTCCGACCCCTTCCTTGACGTTGCTGGCAAAACTGCCCTCGTACCGGTCGCCATTGGCAAGAAAAAGTTTGCCCTGACCGCTGAACAGGTTGTTGATGAAATTGCCCTCGTAACGATCGCCGTTGGCGAAGCGGTAGAGACCGGGCCCGTGCTTGATGCCACGTTCGTAATTGCCATCGAATCGGTCACCGTTGGCATAGGCGAGGCTGCCCTGGCCCTGGTACAGGCTGTCGGCGAACGTGCCTTCGAAGCGGTCCCTGTTGGCGAACGCGTAAACGCCCCGGCCGTGTTTCTGCCCGCGCACGTAGTCGCCCTCGTAGCGGTCGCCATAGGCAAAGGTCATCACGCCTTTGCCGGTGAAGGCGTTGTCCTGCAACTCCCCGTCATAGCGGTCGCCGTTCGCGAACTGGTACTTGCCCTTGCCGGTGCGCACGGCACCCACGGTGTCACCCTCGTATCTGTCGCCATTGGTGAGGGTGTAGCTGGCAAATCCGGGCGTGTTGGTCGCGGGGGCGGGACGGGTCGTCTGCGATGCCGGTGCAGCGTTGCCTGCCAGGCTGGCGACTTCCGACTGCGCCGGTGCGCTCGTCACCAGCACGCTGCCGAGCCCTGGCGGCGGGGCGGGAGTGGTCCCTGGGCGGGCGCGCAGGCGCGAAATGTTGGCACGCGCCAGGCCGGCATACCGGCCATTCGGATAGATGCTGAGGTAGGCCTCGTAACCCTCGATGTTGTCGGGCGCCTTGGTGTCCTGCCAGAACTGGTCCTCGCGGCCTGCCTCTGTGGCCGGAACGGCGGTTTGTGTACGAGCGAGTGCGCCGCCTACCCCGGGCGCGAAAAAATAGAACTCCCCGGAGGAGTCGTTCACGATCAGCGGGCGTTGGTCGTGATTGACTGTGCGCGCCAGGCGTTCGACCGAGTTCCTCACGTCCTGCGCCAAGGTCTCCACGTTCAGGCCGGGCTGGCGCATGCGCGCGATGAACTCGCGCGTGAACACGCCGTTCGGGTTGGCGTCCCTGTCGTTGAGCGAGTCCAGTGCCTTCTGGTTCCTGCCAGCCGAGAACACCACCATCTGGCCCTTGGCCAGGTCGGGCGCATTCAGGCCACGGGCGATACCGATGGTGCGACCGCGCGAACGCAGCGGGTTGTCACGACAGGCATCGACAATGACCAGGCTGAAGCGCGGCTTGACTTTGTCGAGTTCTTCCAGCAGCCCATTGACGGAGTAGGAAACCTTCTCGATCTGCGACTGGGTCTCTCCTTCGACGTCGGTCGGCAGCAGGTAGCTGCCGCGTTCGGTCTGCACGCCATGGCCGGCATAGAACACCGCCACTTCGTCGCCGCCCTTGATCTGATCAAAGAAAGCCTCGAACGCCACCACCATCTGCTTGAAGTTGAGATCACGGTGCTTGCGCACCTCGAAGCCGGCCGCCTGGAGTTCGCGCGCCATGGCGTCCGCATCGTTGCCGGCCTTTTCCAGCCGGGTCACCTGCTGGTAGTTGTCGTTGCCGATGACCAGCGCCACTCGCTTGGCGTGCGCCAAAGCACCACACCCGAGCAGGAGAACCAGGGCGCAAAGGTGGGCGAGCGAACGAGATCGAAGCGTCATAGGGACAGCGACTCAGCGAATGCAGGGGGCCGTGCAGGGACGGCGCAGCAACGTTTCAGTGTACCGCAGCACCCGGACAGCGGCACCCGCACTGTGGGCGGCGTTTCGGCCACCGGCCGTGCGAGACAATCACACCATGAACTCTGCCCGTGCGGTCCTGCGCGAAGTCTTCGGCTTTGACGCCTTTCGCGGCCCGCAGCAGGTTGTGATCGACCATGTCACGGGTGGCGGCGACGCGCTGGTGCTGATGCCCACCGGCGGCGGCAAATCGCTTTGTTACCAGATCCCGGCCATCGTGCGCCAGCGTGGGGGCCTGGGCACCACCATCGTGGTGTCGCCATTGATCGCCCTGATGCACGACCAGGTGGGCGCCCTGCACGAAGCCGGCGTGAGCGCGGCTTTCCTCAATTCGACGCTCACGGCGGACGAGGCGGCACAGATCGAGCGCCAGATGATGCGTGGCGAGTTGACACTGTTGTATGCCGCGCCCGAGCGGGTCACAACGCCGCGCTTCCTGGCCCAGCTCGATGCCATGGCGGAGCGTGGCAAGCTCAGCCTGTTCGCCATCGATGAGGTTCATTGCGTAAGCCAGTGGGGCCATGACTTCCGGCCCGAATACCGGGCGCTGACGGTGTTGCACGAACGCTACCCGTCGGTGCCGCGTGTCGGGCTTACGGCGACGGCGGATGCACTCACGCGCGAGGACATCGTCGAGCGCCTGCAACTGCAGGACGCCCGCGCATTCGTGAGCAGTTTCGACCGGCCCAACATCCGTTACACCATCATCGAAAAGAAGGACGCCACCGCCCAGTTGCTGCGTTTCATCCAGGGTGAGCATGACGGCGACGCCGGCATCGTCTATTGCCAGTCGCGCAAGCGCGTCGAGGAGATCGCCGCGACGCTGTGCCAGCACGGCATGGACGCCCTGCCTTACCACGCCGGGCTGGATGCCCGGGTACGCCAGGACAACCAGAACCGGTTCCTGCGCGACGAGGGCGTGGTGATGGTGGCCACCATCGCCTTCGGCATGGGTATCGACAAGCCCGACGTGCGCTTCGTGGCGCACCTGGACATGCCCAAGAATATCGAGGCCTACTACCAGGAGACCGGTCGTGCCGGCCGCGATGGCACCCCCGCCGATGCCTGGATGGCCTACGGATTGCAGGATGTGGTGAACCAGCGCCGCATGATTGACGAGAGCCCGGCCGGCGACGACTTCAAGCAGGTGATGCGCGGCAAGCTCGACGCACTGCTGGGCCTGGCGGAGGCCACCGACTGCCGGCGGGTGCGCTTGCTGCAGTATTTCGGCGAGCGTTATGGCGCAATGCCGTCCACCGCCGGGCCGCCCCAAGGTGGACACGGCCCCCTTGGGGGGCAGCGAGGACACGAAGTGCCGAGCGTGGGGGCACTGTCCTGCCAGAACTGCGACAACTGCCTGTTCCCTGCCGCGATCTGGGATGGCACCGACGCGGCGCGCAAGCTGCTCAGCACCATCTACCGGGTGCAGCAGAGCAGCGGCATCACGTTTGGCGCTGGCCACATCATGGACATCCTGCGCGGCAAGGCCACCGAGAAGGTGGCACAACACGGCCACGGCGGTATCAGCACGTTCGGGATCGGGGCGGCGTTCAGCGAGCAGCAGTTGCGCGGCGTGTTGCGCCAGCTTATCGCGATCAATGCGGTCAGTGTCGACGCGCAGGCGTTCAACACGCTCAAGCTGACTGAGGGTTCGCGCGCGGTGCTCAAGGGCGAGGTGGTAGTGCAGCTGCGGGCCAGCGTGTCCGGTGCCGCGGCGGCGGACAGGTCGCGCCAATCCAAGGCCGGCAAGTCTGGCGCAACACCGGCCAAGGCCCCGGTGCCACTGGACGAGGCAGCCCAGCTGCGTTATGAATCCTTGCGCGCCTGGCGCGCCGAGGTGGCGCGCTCGCACAATCTGCCGGCCTACGTGATCTTTCATGACGCCACGCTGGCGCAGATCGCCCAGCGCGCGCCGCAGTCCGCCGACGACCTGCAGGGCATCAGCGGAATCGGAGCCAAGAAGCTGGAAGCTTACGGCGACGAGGTGTTGCGGGTCGTGAGCCTGTAGGCCGGGGCGCCGCCGTACGCCGGCGGTGGGTCGATCCGTGTGATGATCGGAGCCGCCCCAAAAACGGAGAAACCATGGCCGCATCCAACGACAACCTCAGCATGGCACTGTTCTGCGACTTCGAGAACGTCGCCCTCGGCGTGCGCGACGCCCAATATGACAAGTTCGACATCAAACCGATCCTGGAGCGCTTGCTGCTCAAGGGCAGCATCGTCGTCAAGAAGGCGTATTGCGACTGGGAGCGCTACAAAGGCTTCAAGGCCACTATGCACGAGGCGAATTTTGAACTGATCGAAATCCCGCATGTGCGCCAGTCCGGCAAGAACTCGGCCGACATCCGCATGGTGGTCGATGCGCTCGACCTGTGCTACACCAAGGCGCACGTCAACACCTTTGTCATCATCAGCGGCGACTCTGACTTCTCGCCTCTGGTATCCAAGCTGCGCGAGAACGCCAAGCAGGTGATCGGCGTGGGCGTCAAGCAGTCGACGTCTGACCTGTTGGTGGCCAACTGCGATGAATTCATTTTTTACGACGACCTGGTGCGCGAGAGCCAGCGTACTTCGTCGCGCCGCCAGCATCAGGGCCAGGGCCCGGGGCAGCCGCAGCCGGCCGCGCCGCGCCGCTCCGCCGAGGAGGAGCGCCAGCGCCGCGACGAGATGGACATGCGCCGTAGCCAGGCGATCGAGATGGCGGTTGAAACCTTTGATGCGCTGGCGTCCGAGCGCGGCGACAGTGGAAAGATCTGGGCTTCGGTGCTTAAAGAAGCGATCAAGCGCCGCAAGCCGGATTTCAACGAGACCTGGTACGGCTTTCGGGCCTTCGGCAATCTGCTGGAGGAGGCCCAGGCGCGCGGCCTGCTGGAGTTCGGGCGCGACGAGAAGTCGGGTGCCTACGTGTACCGCAATGCGGGCGTGCCGGTACGTAACGAGCGCACCGAGCGTGTGGAGATGGCACCTTTGCCGATCACGCAGACCCTGCAGGCGGATGCTCCGGGTCAGGATGACGGCCAGGAGCGGCGCGAGCCGCGGCGCAGAAGCCGCGGTGGCCGCCGCACCTCCCAGCCACAACTGGCGGACGATGCCGTTCGGAACCAGCCGCCCGACGCCGCAGGCGAATCTGCGGCGCGGCATGATGCAGCGCCAGCGCTGACCCAGGCCGAGCGCAGCGATCCGGTCGCTCAGGGCGAGGCGGTGCCTGCTTCGGCCCCGCCCAAGCCACGCAGCCGGCGCCCGCGCAAGCCGGCGGTCAAACCGGAAGGCTGACGGCCGGGCGCTCGTCCGGCCCGCCATGGACGATAGGTGCGCCGTCGATGCGGTACGATTCCTGCCGCTTTGCGTAGGGGCCGCAGTTCGCGTGGCGGGCGCATGGTGCCATCTGCGCTCGGGAACGCGCCCATGCTGTTCGTGTCGCCCACCTCGCCCACCTCGCCCCAGACCGCACCCGGGATGTCGCCGCGGGCCTCCATGTAGCGGTAGCCCGGCCCAGGAATGGCCAAGTTCAGCAAAGGCCAAGTTCAGGGCGCACGGTGTCATGCATTGCGCAAAACTCAACCAGTCAGTGCGGTTGCGTTTGCCCCGGCAACAGACACTGCTTCAAGTACGCCACAAGTTCGATGCCGGTGGCGCTGGTCTTCGGCGTGTGCTCATAAATGTGCACGCTGCGTTCCTTGCGGTCGAACCAGATCGATTCGGCGGCCTTTTGCGCTGGCCGCTTGTCGGCCAGCCAGACGATGGTATCGGCCCCCTGGTCGTGCGCGCGCAGCACAGACTTGAGCATGGAGCGAAAGCGCGGCATGGAACGCCCGACCGCAGCGGTATCGACCCAGCCCGGGTGCATCACGTAAAAGCACATGCCGGTGGCGGCGTATTGCTGGCGCCAGTGGGCGGTCAGCATCACCTGCGCGCGCTTGGACAGCCCGTACGCACGCACGCCCAGGTAACCCTCGCCGGTGATGTTGAGGTCTTTGAGCACCATGGCGTGGTTGTACATGCCCCCCGATGACACCTCGATCACGGTTGCCTTGTCGCTGAGCATGTGATGCGCGAGCAGTTCGGTAGTCAGCAGGTAGTGCCCCAGGATGTTGGTGGCAAACGAGGTCTCCAGGCCCTCCCGGGTGATGATCTGTTCGCGTTTCTGGATACCGACGTTGCTGACCAGGACATCGATGCGCGTGCCGCGCTGCGCCAGCCGCGACACCAGTGCGCGGATGTCACATTGCAGCGAGAAGTCGGCCACCTCCTTCACCAGCTGGCCTGGCCCGTCCAGCGAGGCTTCGAAAGCGGTGAGTTTGCCGATGTCGCGCGCCACCGCGATCACGGTCGCGCCGCCCCTTATGGCAAAACGGGCGGCAGCGCCGCCGATTCCTTCGGAGGCGCCGATGACCAGCCAGGTCTGGCCGGCGAAATTGCCCTTGATAGGGCCCCAGAAAACGCGTCGCGCGTAGTAACCGATCGCGCTGTAGCTGGGCGTGAATCGGCAGTAGAAGGTGACGATTTTCTTGAGCGGCGCGTTGGTTGGTTTGGTCGGTGTAGTGGCCATGCGCGTGTTTCTCCGGGGCTTCAGGCCACGGCCTCGCCGCGCGCGAGCAGCAACTGGTTACGGTCGTAGTACTCGCGCCAGGCTGCGATCAGGGGGCCGTCGAACTCCATGACGCCCACCACGGGGACGCTGCGGCTGACTCCGTCGACGATGAGTTCGTCGGTGCGCTCAGCAAACACCCGGCCATCGATCACTCCAATGTGGTGGATGTGCATCCGTACGATCTTGTTCGGCCGTTCCATCCGGACCATGCGCTCAAAGAAGACCTCGCGCCCCACGAGCGGCTCCAGCATCATGGATTGCAGCACGCCGTCGGGGGCGAACAGGTCGGCGCAGCGGCGCCATTGCTTGGCCTGCCAGGCGTCTTCCATGGCCCGGAAGGTGGCAATCTTCTGCTCGTCACTCAACTCGGCGCGCATGCGGCATCCTCCAATGGTGTCGGTTGGCGTAAAGCTTGCCATCTTAGGCAACCACCGCATGCTGGCAAATGGTTTTTGGTTGTGTTCTCAACATATGGGAATTTCTGGCAGCAGTGGGCTTGATCCGGTCGCCCGCCAGACGTCTAGCTACGGGGTGACTCTCGCCATGACAGCGGTTGCACCTCGCGCATCAATTCGGCACCCAGCTCCTGACGGCGCAAGGCCGGCATTCTGGAATTGATCGCGGCAATGCTGATGCCAGCGTGGCTGTTGCTCGACAAGCGGAACGCGCAGCCAACGCCGGCGGTCTCCATGGTGTCGATGTCATGCGTCTCGGCAAACCCCTGGCTGCGCGCCGCCCGGACCAACTGGCGCAGGCGTGCAAGTGGCAGGCCGAGGCGCGCATAGCCGCTCGCGTGCCGGTGGTGGTGGGCCACTGTGTCGGCGTCGGGCAGCCCGGCCAGCACGGCGATCCCGACCGAGCTAAACCCCAGCAGCCGCTGGGTGCCCGGTGCCACCACAAACGCCTTGATCGGATAGGAGCCTTCTTCGCGGTGCAGGCACAACGCGTGGTCGCCGGTGCGCAGGATCAGAAACACGGTGTCGCCGGTGCTGCGTGCAATGCGTTGCATCACCGAGCGGTAACGCTCGACCACCACCACCATGCCGGCGGACACCAGCCCGAGCTGCATGGCCTCCATATCGAGCCGGTACAGCTTGTGCGGCACGGTGCGCTCCACGAATCCCTCCTGCATCAGGCAAGTCAGCAAGCGATGGGTGGTCGATCGGTCGAAACCGCTCTCGAGGATCAGCTCCTTGAGCCTGACCCCATCAGGGTGCCGTGCCCCCACGATCTTGAGCAGCGCGAGCACCTTGCTGGCGCTCTGGGTACCCAGAGCGTGGCCTTTTTTCTCATCCATTGGGAAAATCGCTCGATTGGGTTTGAAGTGTGGCGCGCTTCTGATTCTAATTCTGCGTACGAGGCCTGCGGACTGCGCCAGAAAGGTGACATCCGGCGGCCTGACCTTGAGCATTGTTTGGGAGACACCGCATGGCACCCACGACCCGCAGGAGCCTGCTCGCGCAGCTGGCCATCACCAGTTGCGCCGTTCTGGCTGCCGGCACGACCTTCGCCCAGGCCTATCCCGGCAGGCCGATCAAGATGGTGGTGCCCACAACCGCCGGCGGCGGCAACGATTTCATCACGCGCACGGTTGCCAAGAAGCTCGAGGACATGCTGGGCTGGCAGATCGTGGTCGAAAACAAGCCCGGTGCCAGCGGCATCATTGCGACCGATTACGTCGCCAAGTCGGCGCCGGATGGCCACACCATCCTGTTCAATGGCCCGTTGCTGGTACAGGCGGCCAGCTTGTACAGCAAGCTGCCGTACGATCCCTTGAAGGACCTGATCCCGTTGACCGACATCATCCGAACGCCCTTGTGGTTCGCGGTCAGCACGGCCAAGGTGCCGGCCAGGTCGCTCAAGGAGTTTTCGGAGCTGGCCAGGGCCAAGACGCGGGATGACAGTTATGGTTCGATCGGCCAGGGCTCCTCGCACCATTTGTATGCCTTCAACCTGAACGAGGCCGCCGGCCTGAACATGATCCATGTGCCCTACAAGGGCGGAGCGCCAGCGGTCATTGCGCTGGTGGGGGGCGAAATCTCCGCGGCCATGCTGGACCTGGTCAGCCTCAAGCCCCATGTGGCAAGTGGCAAGGCCAGGTTGCTGGGCTCGACCGGGACCAGGCGCTCGCCGCTGACGCCTGACGTCCCCACCTTCTCGGAGCTTGGTTACCCCGGGTTTGAATCTTACGGTTGGGGCGCCATGTTCCTGCCCAGCAAGACACCACCCGAGATCGTCCAACGACTGGAGACGGAGATCGGCAAGGTTCTCCAGCAACCCGACGTGATCGCCAAGTTCAAGGACATGGGCTTCGAGATCGGTGGCACCCCGCAGGCGCAGTTTGCGGCTCAGGTTGCTGGGGACCATGACCGATGGACGCGCCTGATCAAGAAGGCCGGCGTGACGCTCGACTGAGCAAACATGGTCGCAACAACCCCGCACGGAGACACAAGCATGCACAACACCACACGCAGAAGCGCGATTGCCCGCACCCTCCTCTCACTGGGCGGCAGTGCATTGCCTGGCGGTTATGCCCTGGCCCACGACTATCCGAACAAGGCCATCAGAATCGTTGTCCCGTTCGGCCCGGGCGGCCCCAGCGACCTGATCTCGCGCATGATCGCCTTGAAGCTGACGGATGCGATGAAGCAGCCGGTCATTGTGGAAAACAAGCCAGGTGCCAGCGGCATCGTGGGCGCTGACCTTGTCGCCAAGGCTGCGCCGGATGGCTACACCATGCTGGTGATCAACCAGTTGCTGGTGCAGGTGCCGGCCCTGTACGCCTCGGTGCCTTTTGATCCCCTGCGCGATTTCATCCCCATCACCGACATTTTTTCATCGCCGCTCTGGCTGGCCGTCAACACTACCAAGACCAACGCAAAAACGATGAAAGAGTTTGTCGCCCAGGTCAAGTCGGAACCCAAGACCCACAGCTACGCGTCGGTGGGCAATGGCTCCATCGGCAGCCTGTATGGCTACAAGCTCAACGAGGTGGCGGGGCTAGACATGGTGCATGTCCCGTACAAGGGCGCGGGCCCCGTGGTACAGGCATTGCTGGGCGGGGAGGTGTCGGCGTCGTTTGTCGATTACGCCACCCTGAAGGCCCACGTCGCTGGCGGCAAAGTGCGGGCAATTGCCGTGTCGGCGCCCGTGCGCTCGCCCTGGACGCCGGAGGTGCCTACATTCACCGAGCAGGGATTCGCGGGGTTCGAGGCGTTCAGCTGGGTAGGCGTGTTCGTGGCCGCAAAAACTCCGCCGGACGTGGTCCAGAAGCTGACGACAGAAGTCCTGAAGGCGCTCAAGCAGGCCGATATCGTCGTCCGGCTCAGTGAGCTCGCCCTCGACCAGGGCGCCATGCCCCGGGAGAAGTTCACGGCCATGGTGACGGCCGATTTTTCGCGTTGGGGTGCCGTCATCAAGGCCGCCGGAATGAAGCTCGACTGACCTTCGGGGCACCCGTCTGCGCTGCCTGGCGGGGCAGCTGGCGGCTGTCAAATCAGCAAGGCGGGATCGTAGTCCGCAGTGTCAGCGCGCGCGCCGGTGGCCATGACATGCGCCTGCAGAAAATCCAGGAAGTGCCGTGTCGCGGGAGCTAGTCCGCGCCGCGACGGGAACACCGCATGGAATATGGCCGGCGCTGGCGCCCACGCAGGCAACACCAACACAAGCCGGCGGTCGCGCAATTCGTCACGGCACATGTAGTCGGGCAAGATGCCGATGCCAGTGCCGCGAATGACAGCGATCTTGAGCGTCAGCAGATCGTCCGCCACATAACGAGGCTGGTGGGTAAAAGTGTGCAGCTGCCCGCCCGGACCGACCAGCTGCCAGGAACCACGTCCGTCCACGGCAGACATGCTGACGGTGTCCAGGTGGACCAGGTCCTCCACATCGACCGGGCGGCCCTGGCGTGTCAGCAGCGTCGGACTGGCCACCAGCAGGGTTTGCGTTTGGCCGAGGTTCTTCACCACCAGGCTGCCGCTGTCCTCCAGGCTCGGGCGCACCCGCAAGGCCACGTCCACACCTTCCTCGACCAGGTCGACCACCCGGTTGCTGACCCGCATGTCGACCCGTACCAGCGGGTAACGCGCCAGGAAAAGCGGCAGGATCGGGCCCAGCGTGGTTTGCGCCAGTGTCACCGGGCAGGCCACGCGCAGTGTGCCCCGGGGTTCGCCCCGCACCTGCGCCACGGCATCCACTGCCGCTTGCGCCTGCTCGCGCATGCCGACGCAATGGCGGTGGCAACGTTCACCGGCTTCGGTCAGCGAGAGCTTGCGGGTGGTGCGGTGCAGCAGACGTACGCCCAGGCGGGCCTCCAGTTCGGCAATGCGCCGTGACAACCGGGACTTTGGCAGCGCCAGCGCGCGCGCCGCAGCCGCGAAACTGCCGCGATCGACGACTTCGGCGAAATACAGCATGTCGTTCAGATCTTCCATTGAAGGCCCCATTGTTCTACCGGTAGAACAATTAAACCTGAATATTGAGGCTAGTGGTTTCATTGGATCGCCCGCAGACTATAAGCATTGTTAAACGGGCGCTTGCCCACTCGTCAAGGAATCACCATGAAATTGCTCCACATCGACTCCAGCGCCCTCGGCGGTGCTTCCGTTTCCCGACAGTTGACTGCCAAGGTGGTGGCACGGTGGCAAGCTGCCGACCCGGGGACTGTGGTGGACTATCTGGATCTGGTGGCCAATGCCCCCAGCCACCTGAATGCAGACTCCCTAGGTTTTCGCATGCCTGCCGGCACCGAGGGCCTGAGTGAGGTCCAGCGCCGCGAAAACGCGGTGTCGGAGGCACTGGTGTCCCAGTTCCTGGCCGCTGACGTGGTCGTGGTGGGTGCGCCCTTGTACAACTTTTCGGTGCCCAGCCAGCTCAAGGCCTGGATCGACCGCGTCGCGCAGGCGGGTCGCACATTCACCTATACCGACCAGGGCCCGAAGGGTCTGGCCGGAGGCAAGACCGTGGTGGTGGTGTCGAGCCGCGGCGGGGCCTATGGCGACGAGTCGGCCTATGAGCACCAGGAAAGTTACCTCAAAGTGGTGTTCGGGTTTTTTGGCGTGACGGATGTGCGCATTGTTCGTGCGGAGGGCCTGGCAATGGGGGATGCCGCCAAGGCCCAGGCGATCGGTGCAGCGGGCGTTCAGATCGTAGGATTGTTTGCCGATGCCGCCAACCAACCGGCCGTGACCGTCGCCGCCTGAGCATCGCCCGCTCCCTGGTACCGGGGAGTGGGCCGCGGCAGACCCGCAACTGCCCTGTCAGACTCAAGCACCCGGTCCTGATCCAATGCTGCTCACCTTGGCACTGTCGGAACCGTATCGGGACCTGGTCTGTCCTCGCAGCGCAGTATCTCCGTAGTCCTTGCATGGGGGTTTTCGTCTACTATCCTGAAACGTTCTAACGTCGTCACAGGAGCGAACGATGCGCTTGCCAAACGTCTCCCGCCGCAGCGTGCTCGGGTCCGCCCTGGGCGTTGCCGGCACCGCTGTGTTGCCATTACCTGCCCGGGCCCAGGGCACGCCGCGCCGCGGTGGCACTTTGGTGGTGGCGGCCGATACCCAGCCGCGCAACCTGAATCCGGCCATCGTCGCGTCCAACGGTGTGTTCTACGTCGCCAGCAAGGTGATTGAGCCGCTGGCCGAGATGTCTTACGACGGCGGCGGCCTGGCACCGCGCCTGGCCACCGAGTGGAGCGGTGCGGCGGACGGCCGCAGCATCACCTTCAAGCTGCGCCCCGGTGTCAGCTGGCACGATGGCAAGCCGTTTTCATCGGCCGATGTGGCGTTCTCCGCGATGCAGGTCTGGAAGAAGGCGCAGAACCTCGGCCGTGTGTTGTTCAACGACCTGGAGGCGGTTGACACGCCAGACGGTGGCACCGCCATTTTCCGGTTCTCGCAACCCACGCCGTTCCAGCTGATCCGCAACGCGCTGCCGGCCGTCACGGCAGTGGTACCCAAGCACCTGTATGAGGGGACCGACGTCAACACCAACGCGGCCAATGCCAAATTGGTGGGGACCGGGCCATTCCGGTTCATCGAACACAAGCCCGGCGAGTATTACCGGCTGGCGAAAAACCCGGCCTACTGGGATCGGGACAAGCCCTATCTGGACGGTATCGTCTACCGCGTGTTGCCCGACGCTGGCGCGATCGCTGCGGCGATCGAGGCCGACCAGGTCCAGCTGGCCGCCTTCTCTGCCATCGCCCTGAGCGAACTGCCCCGCCTGTCCAGGGTCAAGGGCGTGCAGATCGTCAACAAGGGATACGACGGCATCACCTACCAGCTCACGGTCGAGATCAACCACCGGCGCAAGGAGCTCACCGATGCGCGGGTGCGCCGCGCGATTGCGCACGCGATCGACAAGGATTTCGTGGTCAAGACCATCTTCAGCGGGTATGCCAACGCCTCGTCGGGCCCGATTCCGAAGTTCGACAAGGTGTTTCATGCCGCCGATCCGGCGCTGCCGGGTTTCGACGTGGCACGTGCCAATGCCCTGCTCGACGAGGCCGGGTACCCACGCCAGGGCGGCACGCGCTTCCGGCTGCGCCTGTTGCCGGCACCGTGGTTCGAGCAGACGCGCCAGATGGGCGACTACCTGCGCCAGGCCCTGCGTGTGGTGGGCATCGACGTCGAACTGGTCAACCACGACGCCGCCGGCCACACCAAGGCGGTATACACCGACCACGCGTTCGACCTGGCCATTGGCTCGCCGGTGTACCGCAATGACCCGGCGATATCCACCACCATTCTGTACCAGGGCGGGCTGCCTGCCGGCGTGCCGTTCTCCAACCAGTACGGCTACAACGATGCGGCACTCAACACGCTGCTTGGCAAGGCGTCGCAGACCCTGGAGCCGGCAGCACGGGCCCAGCTGTACCGGGAATTCCAGCGCCTGGTCGCGCACAGCCAGCCACTGATCCATGTGGCCGAGTTCACCTTCATCTCGGTCATCCGGGACAGCCTGCACAACGTCGCCAACAACCCGCGCTGGGCCACGTCCAACTGGGCCGACGCATGGTTGAGTGCCTGAGGCCGGGCAAGGTCGCCCTGGGATGACCAGGGGCGGCGCGTGAACCCGGTCTGGCGCATCGTGGCGCGCCGCCTGGGCAGCGCCGTGCCGGTGCTGGCCATCGTGGCGATCGGCTGCTACGGCCTGCTGGCACTGGCCCCGGGTGACGCGGTCGACGCCTACCTGTCGGGGGGGGCCGGCGGCGACGCGGCGTATGTGGCCCAGCTACGCCAGCAATGGGGCCTGGACCGTTCGTTCGGCGCCCGGCTGCTGTCCTACCTGCTGGCACTCCTGACGCTGGACTTCGGTTGGTCGGTGGCGTTTGCACGGCCGGTTCGCGAGGTGGTGCTGGACCGGCTGGGCAACACCTTGCTCCTCATGTCGGCCGCCATCGCGCTGTCGTTCTCGCTTGGCACGGTGCTCGGCGTGGCGGCCGGCTCGCGTCCCGGTTCCTGGCGCGACCGGGTGCTGTCGGCGCTGTCTTTGGCGCTTTATGCCGCGCCCGGTTTCTGGCTGGGCTTGATGATGATCGTTGCGTTCGCGGTCAAGCTGAGCTGGTTTCCGGTCGGCGGCATTGGCACCATCGGCGCGTCGCTTGAAGGCCTCGCGCGGGTGCGCGACATGGCCTGGCACCTAGCGATGCCGGCCGGCGCCCTGGGGCTGGTCTATCTCGCGCTGTACCTGCGGCTGATGCGTTCCGGCATGGTGGAGGCCTGGCGCAGCGACTTCGTACGCACCGCCCGCGCCAAGGGGCTGGCACGCCCTCGCATCGTGTGGCGCCATGTGGCGCGCAACGCATTACTGCCGGTGGTGACGATGCTGGGCTTGCAGGCCGGCGCCATGCTCGGCGGCAGTGTCGTGATCGAAAGCGTGTTCGCGATTCCCGGGCTGGGCCGCCTGGCCTACGAGGCGGTGGGCCAGCGCGATGTGCCGTTGTTGCTGGGCATCATCCTGGCGGGCACCGTGATGGTGATCCTGATCAACCTGCTGGTGGACCTGGCCTACGCGCGGCTAGACCCGCGCGTGGTGGTGCGTTGATGTGGCGCCGCTTTCGCCATTCGGGCTCCGGTGTGGCCGGTGTGCTGCTGTTGGTGCCGATCATCCTGCTGGCGCTGCTGGCACCGTGGCTCTCGCCCGGCGACCCGCAGGCGATGGCCGGCCCGGCCCTGCTGGGGCCGTTCCAGGACGCGGCCTTTCCGCTCGGGACCGACCGGCTCGGTCGCGACGTTTGGGCAGCGCTGGTGCACGGCGCCAGTGCTTCGCTGATCGTTGCCGCAGCCGCGGCAATCGGAGCCCTGTTCCTGGGTACCGTGGTCGGCACCGTGGCGGGCTTTGTCGGCGGTCGCACCGACGACGCCCTGATGCGTCTGACCGAGACCTTCCAGGCGGTTCCGGGTTTCATCCTGGCGCTGGCGCTGGTGAGCGTGATCGGCCCCTCGCTGGGCAGCGTGGTGCTGGCCATCACGCTCAGTTCGTGGACCGGCCCGGCGCGGGTGGTGCGCTCCGAGATCCTGAGCTTGCGCAGCCGTGATTTTGTCGATGCCTACCGCGTGCTGGGCATGCGGCCGCTGGAGATCGCGTTTCGCGAGGTGTTGCCCAATGCCCTGCCCCCGGTGGTGACGCTGGCCTCGGTGGTCGTGGCCGCAGCGATCCTGGTAGAGGCGGCCCTGTCTTTCCTGGGCCTTGGCGACCCGAATCGCATCACCTGGGGCCGCATGATCGCCGAAGGCCGTTCGGTGTTGCGCACGGCGCCCTACCTGTCGATCGTCCCCGGCGTCGCGATCATCCTGACGGTGCTGGCGGTCAACCTGATCGGTGAAGGCGTCAACGAGGCCCTGGCGGGTAAACGGGTCGCGGCATGAGCAGCGCGGAGGCCTACGCATGAGGCCGGCATGGCCGCCCGCGGGCGCGCGTACAACGGCGCTTTGCGCGACGGTGGCCGGGTGAACCCCAGCGGCACGGTCCTGCTGCAGGTGGATCGGCTGGCGGTCGATTTCATCGACGCCGGCCAAACCGTCCAGGCGGTGCGAGATGTCGGATTTGTGTTGCCGTCCGGCGGGCGTATTGCGCTGCTGGGCGAAAGTGGCTCGGGCAAGAGTGTGAGCATGATGGCGCTGGCCGGGCTGCTGCCGGACAACGCCAGGGTGCGTGGCACGGTGCGCTGGCCGGCGCTGGACGCGCCGCCGGTGCTGGGCCGTGACATCGGCGTGGTGTTCCAGGATCCGATGTCCAGCCTGAACCCGGTCCTGACGATCGGCGAGCAGATCGCCGAGGTCGGCATGACCCACCTGGGTCAGGACCGTGCTGGTGCACAGCGTCACGCGCGAGAGCTGCTGGAGCGTGTCGGTATTGCCCTGGCCGCGCGCCGCCTGCGCGCCTACCCGCACGAGTTGTCGGGTGGCCAGCGCCAGCGTGTGGCGATCGCCATGGCCATCGCTGCCGGGCCGAAGTTGCTGATCGCCGATGAACCGACCACCGCACTCGATACCGTGGTGCAGGCCCAGATCATGGCTTTGCTCGACGCCCTGGTGCGTGATGCCGGCATGGCGCTGTTGCTGGTGACCCATGACATTGCGCTGGCGGCCCAGGTGGCGGCCCAGGGTGTCGTGATGCGCCACGGTGTGGTGTTGGAATGCGCGCCCATGGCCGACATCGTCACGCGGCCCGCACACGCCTACACCC
>JANOUM010000575.1:0-2260 GCA_031416855.1 Rhodoferax sp.
AGAGACCGGCACTCACGTGGTCAGCCAGTCGAACACCAGTACCAAGCACAGCTTTGGTTCGCGCCATCGCAGCCCCCACCGATTAGATGGGGTGGATTGTGGCACATAATACATTAAACTACGAGTATTGAGACCTGACCCCAAAGACCTACTCGTACACGATCACCGCTTGCCCCTGGTCGGCCTGCGCCCGCCACTGGGCCAGCGCGGCGTCGGTGGGGAAGAATCGCATCGCGTCCGACAACTGGAGTTCTGCGCTGGCGGCTCCAGCCTGGTTGATGCGGGTCACGGTCAGGCGAATTCCCAGGCCGCGCACCAGTTCACCTTGCTCCGTCATTTCACGCTGCGCCGGGAAGGCCTTGAGCATGCGCTCCACATCCGGCGCATGGCCGTTGACGGCGGCCACCCGCAGGAACTTGCCGAAACGGCATCGCGCCTGCTCCAGATCCCAGATCTGGTTCACGGTGAGCTGCATGCCGCCGGCAAACCGGTCGGGCTGCAGCTTGCCCATGACGATGATCAGTGCGTCGTCCTTGAGCAGGTGCTTGTGGGCGTTGATCAGGGCCTCGTCCGCGCGGGCCTCGATCACGCCCGACTTGTCGTCGAGCTTGAACAGCGCGAGTTTGCCGCGTTGTCCGTTGATGACCCGGAAATCGCCCACGATGCCGGCCAGCAACTGCGGCTCGCGCGTGTCGATCAGGTCGTCAATCTGGCGCTTGGCAAACCGGCGCACCTCGGTGGCCACCTCGTCGAACAGGTGCCCCGACAGGTAAAAGCCGATGGCGGTCTTCTCCAGCGTCAACTGCTCCTTGATGCCCCAGGGCAGCGTGTCCACCAGATCCGGCGTCTGCGAACTCGAACCGTGGTCGTCCTCGCCGCCCAGGTCGAACAGCCCGCCCTGGTTTGCATTGGCCTGCGTCGCATTGGCAAAGTTGAAGGCCCGGTCGATCGACGCGACCAGGGAGGCCCGGTTGCGGTGCAGGTGGTCGAACGCGCCGCCCTTGATCAAGGCCTCCAGGCAGCGCTTGTTGAGACGCGTGCGGTCCACCCGGACGCAGAAGTCGAACAGGCCGGTGAACGCGCCGCCCTCAACGCGCGCAGCCACGATGGCCTCGATCGCCTGCTGCCCGGTACCCTTGATGGCGCCCAGGCCATAGCGGATGAGTTTGTCCGAGACCGGCTCGAAACGGTACTTGCCGCGGTTCACGTCTGGCGGCTCGAAGGCCACTCCGAACCGGCCGGCATCCTCGAACAGCACGCGCAGCTTGTCGGTGTCGTCCATTTCGACCGTCATGTTGGCGCAGAAGAACTCGGCCGTGTAGTGCACCTTGAGCCAGGCCGTGTGGTAGGCCAGCAGCGAGTAGGCGGCGGCGTGCGACTTGTTGAAGCCGTAACCCGCGAACTTCTCCATCAGGTCGAACACCTCGTCGGCCTTGGCTTGGTCGATGTTGTTTTTCGCGGCGCCATCGCGGAAGATCTGGCGGTGCTCGGCCATCTCCTCGGGCTTCTTCTTGCCCATGGCTCGGCGCAACATGTCGGCGCCACCGAGCGAATAACCGCCCAGGATCTGCGCCGTCTGCATCACCTGCTCCTGGTAGACCATGATGCCGTAGGTCTCGGACAACATGGACGCCACCATCGGGTGCGGGTACTCCACTTCCTCGCGCCCGTTCTTGCGCGCCACGAAGGTCGGGATCAGGTCCATCGGGCCGGGACGGTACAGCGCATTGAGCGCGATCAGGTCCTCCAGCCGGGTCGGCTTGGCGTCGCGCAGCATGCCCTGCATACCGCGCGATTCGAACTGGAACACCGCCTCGGTGAGACCATCGGCAAACAACTTGTAGACCCGCGCGTCGTCCAGCGGCAGGCTCTCGAACGAAAAATCCTCCTGGCCCTTGTGGCGGGCGACGATCAGCTCCTTGGCGATCTCCAGGATGGTCAGCGTGGCCAGGCCCAGGAAATCGAACTTCACCAGGCCGATGGCCTCGACGTCGTCCTTGTCGTACTGGCTCACGGCGGACTCGCTGCCCGGCTGCTGGTACAGCGGGCAGAAATCGGTCAGCTTGCCCGGCGCGATCAGCACACCACCGGCGTGCATGCCCACGTTGCGCGTCATGCCCTCGAGTTTTTGCGCCAGGGCCAGCAGCGTGCGGACGTCCTCCTCCTTGGCCAGACGCTCCGCCAGGATCGGCTCGGCCTTGATGGCGGCGTCGATGGTGATGTGGGTGCCGGGCTTGTTCGGGATCAGCTTGCTGATGCC
>JANOUM010000576.1:0-2085 GCA_031416855.1 Rhodoferax sp.
GTCCAGCAGGCGCGCTGGGTCCAGCATTTGCCGCATGGGCCCGTCCAGCAGCTCGCCCGTCACCAAGCTGCCGCCGCCCTCACCGCGGTGCTTCCACTCCACGAAGAACTTCTCAAGCGTGCCCGTCGTGCCGAATCGCAGGCCTTGGGAATCGCTGCCGGCCAGCACCAACTGCACGGTGCTGAAGAAGCCCAGGTTGAAGATTTCTTCCTGGTTGGTGATGAGCTGCCGGATGCCGTTGGCGGTGTCCACCGAACTGCGCTTCAGCTCAACCACCACCACGGCGATGCCGTTCAGATACAGCACGATGTCGGGCCGGCGCTCGTGGCCACCCTTGAGCGTCACCTCCTCCGCCAGCGCAAAGTGATTCTCTGCGGGATGGTCCCAGTCGATCAGGTGCACCGTCTCGTGCGGCACACCCGCAGCCACCTGCACCTGCACCCCATAGCGCAGCAGTTGGTAGGTGCGCAGGTTGGCCTGGTACAGCGTGATGCCCGTCGCATCGGCCGCCGCCATCAGCTTCTGCACGGCCTGCGTGATGTGGGGTTCCGAGTAGCCCCGCTTCTTCAGATTGCCGCCCAGGTGCTTGGCCTCGATACAGCGGTTGCCGTCGCGTTGGCTCCAGTTGCCCAGATGGGTGTAGCCCAGGCCACCGGACGCAAGCGATTCGGTGATGCGCTTGACGACGCGGTTCTGGGTGACCCGTTCAGGCCGCTGTGCGGGTGGCATGTGCTGCTTACTCCGTGGCTGCATTCTTTTGCAGGTGGGCGTGGCCGGCGGCTGACAGCCGGTACTTCTGAAGGCGACTGTTGGGTTTGTCGGGCACCGTCATCTCAATCAAGCCCAACGTCATGGCTGCCTGCTGGTAGTGCTGGCGGAAGTGCTTCGGGTCTCGCAAGTCTAGTGCCGACATTATTTCTGCCCGGCTCATTTCGCTCTGAATCACCGCCAGCATGCGCAGAACTTCGGGGGTGACTGAGGGGGTGACTGAGGGGGTGACTGGGGGGGTGACTGGGGGGGTGACTTTCCCCGTAGATGCCCGGACTGGGTCGCTGACTGGGTCACTGACTGGGTCGCTGCCCTTGTGCCATTCCGCTGCAGGCCGCCACGCCACTGCACTGAACTGGTTGCCCGCGACGTCATCGATCAGCTCAATCTGTGGCCATTCCCGCAGCGCGCGTGGAATGCCGCTGCCCAGGCCGCGATACGGCAGGATCTGGGCGGCATGTTCCGTCAGCGTTGGATTGCGGCGGTTGGTGCGGCCCTGGCGGATGGCTTCCACGCTCAGGCTGTCGGGCAGGTGACCTGGGCTGGCCATCTCCACACGATCGGCAAACACCATGATGCGGATCGAGGCGCTGGTGAAGTAGTCGCGGTGAACCAGCGCGTTGACCAGCAACTCCTCCAGCGCGGCCTCTGGAATCTCCAGCTCGCCCAGCGTATTGAAGCCTCGCCCGCGCTGCACATGGTGCAGGTTGCGGCGAATGAAAGCGAAACTGCCCTTGAACTGCTCCAGCAAGTTGCCCCCGATGTCTTCGCTGTCCAGATAACGGGTGTCAGCCAGGCTGTTGCCTGGAAAAGCCACCGCCTTCACCGCGAACGCCGGGCGCCAACGCTGCGGGTTCCGACCAAACAGCATCAACCCGGCCAGCGTCAATTCGCGCCCATCGCCCAGGCCCAGGTTCTGCAGCAATTGCGCCAGCGGCTGATCGGCCATTTCGCTGCCTGGGCCATAGCGACGCGCGAAATAGGCTTGAAAAATCGTCTCGTCGATGTCCGCCGCCGACGTGCCGGCCACGGGCACCACATCGGCATAGACCAGGCCAGCGCGCTGGAACATGCGCTGCATCTCCTCGCGCGCCGTCACATGCCGCTTGTCCGCACCTTGCTTGACCCAGATGCGGCCTTGGTGGTCTACATAGGGTTTGGCCAGACCGTCGGGCACAGTCAGCGCCATCACCAAGCCTTGGGCCGTTTGCACGTTGTCAGTCAGTGGGTGCACGGGCGGGCGCACATGCTGGCTCGCCGCGTTGCTGACGAGTTGGTTGAGCCGCCGCACGGCAGCGGCGTCGAGGCCGGTGATGA
>JANOUM010000577.1:0-4501 GCA_031416855.1 Rhodoferax sp.
CCGAGTTCGAGCACCGCCACCCGGTGGCTGGCGCGCAGGCGCAACAGGGTCAATGGCACACCGATGTCGTTGTTGAAGTTGCCCTGGGTCGCCAGCGCCGCGCCGCCTTTCCAGGATTTCAGGATCGCCGCGAGCATCTGGGTCACCGTCGTCTTGCCGTTGGATCCGGTCACCGCGACCAGTGGCAAGTCGAACTGCGCGCGCCAGGCGCTCGCCAGTGCACCGAGTGCGGCTTTCGTGTCGGGCACCTCCAGGCCGCTCAGGCCGGACTCGGCCAGGCCGGCGCCGGGATGGCAGATCGCCGCCACCGCGCCGCTGGCCTTTGCCTGCACCAGGAACCGGTTGGCATCGAAGTGTTCACCGCGCAGGGCCACGAACAAATCGCCGGGCTGCAGGCTGCGGGTGTCGGTGTGCACGCGCAGGACCTGAACGCTGGTGTCGCCCACCGCTACGGCACCGGGGATCCATGGCAGGGCTTGGGCCAGCGTCAGCATGCCGCTACCCCTTGCGCCGGCACGCTGGTTTGCCACACGGCCAAAGCCTGGTGGACTTCGGCCAGGTCGGAGAACGGCAGTCGGACACCGGCGACTTCCTGGTACGTCTCGTGGCCCTTGCCGGCCACCAGCACCACGTCGCTGCTGCGCGCCGAACGCAGGGCATGGGCAATCGCCTGGCCGCGGTCTTCCAGTTGCATCACCTGCGCGTGGCCGACCAGGCCCGGCGCGATCTGCCGCAGGATGGCCAGGGGGTCTTCACGGCGCGGGTTGTCGCTGGTCAGGATCACCCGGTCGGCGCCCTCAGCGGCGGCCGCGCCCATCAACGGGCGTTTGGCCGGATCGCGGTCGCCGCCACAGCCGAACACGCACCACAGCTCTCCGCCACGTTGCCGCGCCAGCGGGCGTAGCGCAGCGAGGGCTTTTTCCAGGGCGTCGGGTGTGTGGGCATAGTCCACCACGGCCAGCGGCCGGCCGGCCTGCTGCACGCATTGCAGGCGCCCGGGTGCGGGCAGCAGGCGGCTGCAGGCAGCCACGGCCTGTGCCAGCGGATGGCCCAGCGCGCGCAGGGTCGCAAGCACGCCGAGCAGGTTGGATACGTTGTAATGACCGATCAGCGCGGTGTCAAGCAGGTGCTGTTGCGAGCCTTCAGCCACGGTGAATCGCATGCCGGTGGCGGTGTCCTGCAGTGCGCTGGCGCGCAGCCTGGCCGGCAACTCGCGCGACACCGTCCACAGGTCGATTGGGCCGTCGGCCAGGGAGACTGCAAGCTCCCGGCCTCGGGCATCGTCGATGTTGACGACCGCCGCGCGCAGGCCGGGCCAATGGAACAGCCGCTCCTTGGAACGCCAGTAGTTCTCCATGTTGCCGTGGTAATCGAGGTGGTCTTGCGTGATATTGGTGAAGATCGCGGTGTGAATGCGCACGCCGTCGAGCCGGTGCTCCGCGATACCGATCGACGAGGCCTCGATGGCGCAGGCCCGCGCGCCGGCCGCGGCAAGACGGCGCAGGCTGGTGTGCAGCAATACGGCGTCGGGAGTGGTCAGGCCGGTGTCGAGCAGGGTGGCCGGCGTCGCCCGGGTAGCATCCCCTTGGCCTTCACCTGCAGGAAAGCCGACACCGAGCGTGCCCACCATCGCGCATGGGCGCGGGTCCGACAGGCTGGCGTCGCAGAGCGCCTGCGCCAGCCACCACACCGTGGAGGTCTTGCCGTTGGTGCCGGTGACCGCCAGCACGTCGAGCGCGTGGGAGGGGTGGTCGCAATAGAGGTCCGCGACCAGGGCGCTGGCGACCTGCAGCCCGGCCATCGATGCCACCCGCGGGTCGTCGAAACCGAACCCGTCGACGCCGAGATGCTCGACCAGGCAGGCGGCGGCACCCCTGGCGAGGGCCTCGCGCACATGGGCCCGCGCGTCGGTCCGACTACCGGGCCAGGCGATGAACGCGTCACCCGGTGCGAGTTGGCGGCTGTCGGTGCGTAGCGTGCCGCGCACCTGTTGCTTGAGCCAATGCGCAGCCTGCTGCGGGGTGTGCAGCTGCAGCGTCACAGGCTTTCCTCCACGGCGGTCACGATCTGTGGCTTGACCGCCATGTCGGGCTGTACGCCCATCAGGCGCAGGCTCTGCTGCACCACGGCGCTGAACACCGGCGCGGCTACCAGGCCGCCGAAATACTGTCCACTGCTGGGTTCGTCGATCATCACTCCGACGATCACCCGTGGCTTGTCGATCGGCGCCATGCCGGTGAACCAGGCGCGGTATTTGTTGCTGGCGTAGCCCTTGCCGATCTGCTTGTGGGCGGTGCCGGACTTGCCGCCGACGGAATACCCGATGGTCTGGGCCAGCGGGGCGGTGCCACCCGGGGCCGCCGCCATCTGCAGCATCTTGCGCACGGCGCGCGCGGTCTCGGCGGAGAACACCTGTTGGCCTGCGACCGTTGCGTCGGACTTGAGCATCGTCACCGGTACCAACTCGCCGTCGTGCGCGAACGCGCTGTACGACTGGGTCATCTGGAACAGCGACGCGGACAGGCCGTATCCATAAGCCATGGTGGCCTGTTCGACCGGGCGCCATGTCTTCCACGGGCGCAAACGCCCGGGAACCGCACCGGGAAACTGCACCTGCGGCTTCTGGCCGTAACCGAGTGCGGTGTAGGTGTTCCACATTTCCTGCGGCGCCATCTTCTGCGCGATCTTCAATGCCCCGATGTTGCTGGATTTCTGCACCACGCCCTCCACCGTCAGGCTGCCGTAGTTGTGCGTGTCGGTGATGGTGAAGCCACCGATCTGGTAGCGCCCAGGTGAGGTGTCGATGACGGACTGCGGCGATACCCGACCGGCTTCGAGCGCCATCGCGATGGTGATCGGCTTCATCGTCGAGCCGGGCTCGAAGGTATCGGTGAGCGCGCGGTTGCGCAGTTGTTCACCCGACAGGTTGCGGCGCTTGTCGGGCACGTAGCTCGGGTAGTTCGCCAGTGCCAGCACTTCGCCGGTCTGGGCGTCGAGCACGACCACGCTACCGGCTTTGGCCTTGTTCTGCACGACCGCGTCGCGCAGCTTCTGGTAGGCGAAGAACTGCACCTTGCTGTCCAGGCTGAGTTGCAGGTCTCGGCCGTCCACCGGGGGGATCAGCTCGCCCACCGATTCGACCACCTGACCGAGCCGGTCCTTGATCACGCGGCGCGAACCCGCGCGGCCCGCCAGGTCCTTTTCGAAGGTCAGTTCCACGCCCTCCTGCCCGATGTCCTCGACATTGGTGAACCCCACCACATGCGCGGCGGCCTCGCCCTCGGGGTATTGGCGCTTGTATTCCTTGCGCTGGTAGATGCCCTTGAGGCCGAGCTCGGTGATCTGCCTGGCAACCGAATCGTCGACCTGGCGCTTGAGCCAGACAAAGGTCTTGTCCTCGTCCTCGAGCTTGCGGTTCAGGTCGGCCAGTGGCATCTCAAGCAGTTGTGCCAGCCGCTTGAGCTGCGTCTCGTCACGTGGCACGTCTTCCGGCAGGGCCCAGATGCTGGGCGATGGGATGCTCGATGCCAGGATCAGCCCGTTGCGATCGATGATGCGCCCGCGGGTGGCCGGGATTGGCAGCGTGCGCGCGAACCGCACCTCCCCCTGGCGCTGGTAGAAATCGTTCGCGATCACCTGGATGTAGACCGCGCGCGACGCCAGCCCCAGGAATGCCAGGGCCACGGTGGCCACGACGAATTTGGAGCGCCACACCGGCGTGCGACTGGCCAGCAGCGGGCTCGAGGTGTAGGGGATGCTGCGGCTGCTCATGGCCGGACCTCCGCGCTGCGCGTCACTTCACAACCCCCGTGCTGGCGCGCGCTGGTGTGCCGATGCCACCGGTGTTGGGTGCTGCCGGCTCGGAGTAAGTGGCGTAACTGGTGATGGCCGGTGTGACCGAGCGCATCTGCAGCTTTTCGCGCGCCAGCTTTTCGACTCGCAGCGGGGTGGCCTGGGCGCGTTTCTCGACCTGCAGGCGTTCGTTGTCCAGTTCCAGCCGATGCGCCTCCGCGTTGGCCCGGTCAAGCTCGGTGAACAGCCGGCGCGAGTCGTACTGCAGGTTCACCAGATACAGCGCGCTGGCGAGCACTGCCAGCAGCAGCACGAGGTTGAGCCTTGTCACGCTGCCGCCGTCCTGCGCGCCACGCGCATGATCGCGCTGCGCGCGCGCGGATTGGCGGCGACTTCGGCCGCCGACGGCCTGGTGCGCCCCAGCGCCTCGAGCCGCATCACCTGCGGCGCGGCAAACGGCGTACGGCGGTCGTATTGCTCGCGCGAATGGCCGGCGATGAATTGCTTGACGATGCGGTCTTCGAGGGAATGGAAGCTGATCACGACCAGCACACCCATGGGTTGCAACACATCGAGGCTGGCCTTCAGCGCGTGTTGCAGCGCTTCAAGCTCGGCGTTGATGAAAATCCGAAAAGCCTGAAATGTGCGCGTTGCAGGGTTCTGGCCCGGCTCGCGGGTTTTGACCGTGTCAGCCACGAGCTGGGCCAGC
>JANOUM010000578.1:0-4861 GCA_031416855.1 Rhodoferax sp.
GGCAAGTATGAGATTGCTTTTTTCATCTACGACAAATTTCTCGGGATTTCGGCAGCTGCGCCCTACATCCTCAACCAGCTAGGGTTGGTCGTGCCGGACGAGGCACAATTTGTCACTGACCCCGGTCGGGGCATGGTCGTCGAACTTCTCCTGACCAGTCTTGTCAGCGTCAAGCAACGTGGCGTCAGTCCGCCACTGGTGGCGCAGCTCTTCCGGCGTTATGTGCAAGGGAATCCAGAACCGATTCGATCCTCCGTTAACGATGGAAATCCGGGTGCTTGGGTAATTCGTCTGCTCGCGCAGGTCAAGAACATAGACCGCGCCGCGATCATTTGATCTTCTCTCCAATACATACGGTGGGTGTTTGGCGACGTTGCGCGACCCAAGCTGGCGGGCGCGCATGATTCCAAGACTTGAGCAACTTTGTTGCGCGGATGATTGAGCAGGGACTGATTGAAGCAGAAAATGGCCTGCTCCGATTAAGTGTCTTGGGACGTGCATGCGGCGAGTCCCCATTAAGTCTTGAATCGGCTGTGCAGGCAGTTGGCCTCATTCGACGGCTCCCGCGTGAGGACGTGAAAATTGAAACTTTGCTTGTGTTGCTTGATGCCTGCAAGCAGCCACCATGCGCGTCGCTGCGCCGGCGGCGATGTGCCTTGCTCGGGACGGGTCGCCAGGGCCTCGCCCTGCCCGCCTCGGGCCGAGGTCGCACGAAGTCCTTCGCGCAACGCATCGACGGTCTCACCCAGATGCTCAGCCATCGCCGCCTCACACGTCCCACAGGTTGCGGCCACACTGAACTCGCCGTGGTGCGGATACTTGTCTGCGATGCGCCTGAAGATGGGCTCGAAGACCGTTGCGTAGAGCTCATCCTCGGACGATGACCGGTGCGCCTGTGCGTAGCGCTTGATGGCGTTGAGCCTGGGTTGCAGGGTCTTAACGTCCAGGCCGGTCAGCCCGACCACAGCCTCGCCGAGGGTCCGCAGCCGCTCAGAAGCAAACAGGTAGAGCCCGGGCGTCGCCGTGTTGACCGCCAGGCCGACGGCATGCAGCGCGTCCTCCAGCGCACGCGGTGTCAGTTGCCGTCCATGCTCGGCTTCCAGCCGTTCTTTTAGCGTGATGATTCCGGTGGCATTGTCCCAAAAGCACATCTCACCGCGCTGCTCGTTTTCGATCAGGTGGGCGCTGAGCACGTGGCTCTCCGACCGCGACGGCCGAAACAGCACCACGAGTTGGCAATACCGCAGGTTCCGCGTCTCGGCCCACAGTGGCTGCAACGCGAGCAGCCTGGTGTAGCCGCCAGCCTCGACGATGTAGTGCGACTCCCCCTGGCGCCGGGTCACCGCCTTGACCGGCCCCAGGGTGGCACCAAGCGCGCTGCCGGGCTCCAAGCGTTCGAGCAGCTCCATCGTGCCGTCCTTGAACTCCCGTGCCGAGAGGATCTCCGGGGTGATCGGCGAGACCAGGATGTCGGCGGCCATGAAGGCTCGGGCGCCAGTGCCTGCACAGGCGGTGCGGTCACACCGACAACTCCGACAACTCCGCCCACATTGCCCAATTGCGCCAAGCCAGGCGCGACCTCGCCGGTGCCGCTGTGCCCGACCGCACCCTGGGCGGGCGCTATCTGAGGGTCGCGCTCCAGGTCTTCATGGTTAACCGTCAAGCGCACGAGCCCATCGATATGCGGCTCGATATCGGTATCGACTTGAATCACCGTTACGAAAACAAGCGCGTGCTGGAGAACAACTATCTGCAGGATCGCCAGGCAATGAAGACTGACAGCTTTACCGGGATTCGTGGTTTCCCCAACCGGGACGTCGCGATGTGGGAAACCATGGGCCCGATCGCCGATCGCAGTGTCGAGCTTCTCGGCGCGAGTGATCTCGCGATCGTGGAGTCCCGCCAACTCCGAATCCGTCCTGAGAACCAGAACAATCGAGCTCCCGCTGTCGGAGCCAGGTCAGCGCTGCGCTCCCAATCCCAGCAACGCCATCGTCTCGAGGTAGGCGTTGACGATATGGTCAACGTCCGGGTTGGCCTGAAAGCCGAGGTCGACTCGGGCGCGGCTCGCGTCGAGGATCACGTTGCCGCCACCGGGCTTCACGCCGACGGCGTCTGGTGTGATCGAAAAATGGGCTTGAGGAAAGCGGCGCTGAACCGCCTTTGCCAGATCGCGCAGCGAAAAACCGGTCCCGGTGGCAATGTTGTAGACCGAATGGGCCAGCGTGGGTGTGGTCAGCGCCAGCAGGATGCCCCGCGCCGCGTCGTCGTTGTAGAGTGCGTCGCAGAGTGCGTCCGCGTCCTTTTTGATCTCAACCGGAATGCCGGCGACGCCGTGTTCGATTATGACGCTGTAGCGGCTGAAGGTGCCGCCATGGCGCTCGATTTTGCCGGGACCGATGGTCGCGCCAAAGCGCAACGCTGCGAATTCAGTCCCGTACGTGCTGGCATACCAGTTTCCCAGCATCTCGCTGGAGTACTTGGTGATGCCGTAGACAGTGTTTGGTTCGGGCTGCAGCGTCTCGGGTACCGGCAAGTAGCGCGGTGCGGCGTGTGCGCCCCGAGCCGGGCCATACGCGGCCTTGCTGCTGGCCATGACCACACGTTGGACGCCATTGCGTCTGGCAGCTTCCAGTACATTGGCCGTTCCCTCGATATTCAACCGCACTGCCAGCGCCGGATCCACTTCGGAGACGCTTGGCAGCACGGCACCCAAGTGCGCGATGTGTGTAATCTGATGCTTGCCCACGATGTCTCCGACGGCCTTCGAGTCGGACATGTCGCCGCACACATGGACGCATTGCTGCGCGACGTCGGCCAGCAGGGCGGTGTCTCCACGCCGGGACATGATGACGGGCCGGTGGCCGCTCAGGACCAACTGCCGGGCGAGAAAGTGCCCGATGACACCGTTGCCGCCAATGAGAAGGTAGTTGTTCAAACGTTGCTCCGAGTAGAGTTGCGCATATTGTCGAGGACACAGCCAGCGCTGTGCGAAAGCCGTCCTACTTCCCGCGAGCGCTGAGGCGGCTGGTGGATTGCCAAGGGTATTTACTGATTTTGGTGGACTGAAATGGGGTTGATGGCGGGTGGGGATTGAACTAAACTTAGTTGTCTAATTGATTGTATGTGTTGCGCTGAGAGCGGGCAACAAAGGAGAAATGGCGTTATGGAAACGACTGAACAAAACCGGGATCTGACTCGCGTGGGCAAGGGCACGCCGGCTGGCGAATTGCTGCGTCGCTACTGGCACCCGATTGCTGCGCTCAGTGACCTGGACGACAACGTGCACGGTACCAAGCGGGTGAAGCTTTTGGGCGAGCAACTGGTGCTGTTTCGGGACACGCAAGGACGGCTGGGGCTGATTGCCGAGCAATGCCCGCACCGCAGGGCGTCGTTTGCCTATGGCATGGCCACGGCCGATGGCATCCGTTGCCCGTACCACGGATGGGAGTTCAGCGCGCAGGGCAAGTGCCTGGATCAGCCCTTTGGCAAGGACAACCCGTCGTTTCGCGAGAAGGTCTCGATTGACAACTACCCGGTGCAGGAACTCGGTGGGCTGGTCTTTGCATACCTGGGGCCGCAGCCTCAGCCCTTGCTGCCGCGCTTTGACGGGCTGGTGGTTGAGGGGGCGGTGCGTACGCTGGGGCGTGCCGAGTTGCCCTGCAACTGGTTGCAGATCGTGGAGACCTCGGTCGACCCGGTGCATGCCGAGTGGCTGCACGGGCGCTACATCGAGTTTGCGCATGAGGCGCCGGGAGTTAAAACACACATCAGTGCGCCGCACGAGAAGATCGACTTCAAGGAGTTTGAGTACGGCATCACCAAACACCGGCTTTTGGCCGGGCAGCCCGAGGATTCGGACGACTGGAAGGTGGGTCACCCGATCGTGTTTCCAACGATGCTGGCGGTGGGCAATGGCGATGCGCACCGGCGCTCCTACGTGTTTCAGATGCGCGTGCCGATGGACGATGAGAACACGCTGCATTTGTGGTACCACGCCTATGTGCCACCGAAGGGTGCGACGGTGCCGGCGCACCTGCTGCAGAAGGTGCACATCCACGAGGTGCCGTTCATGAACGCTGATGGCACGTACCGGGTGGATCACATAGACGGGCAGGACATCATGGCCTGGCTCACGCAGGGGCGCGTGGTTGACCGCAGCCTGGAGAACCTGGCCGCGTCCGACCAGGGTGTGGCGCTGTACCGCAGGATACTCAGGCGCGAGATCAAGAAGGTTCAGCGCGGGGAAGACCCGATGGGCGTGATCCGGGATGTGGCCCGCAACCAGCGCATCGATTTGCCCAACGAGAAGGACAAGAAGCACTTCAAGGGTGGCTTCGTGGAGTTCCAGCGGCGCACGCACATGCGCTTTTCGCCTGTGTTGCAGGAACTCGGGCAGATCTACGAGCCTGACGGTGTGGTGCTCGATGTCAACCCCTTGAACCCGGCCCAGGCCGGCAGACCCAACCGGCCCGCCGATCCGAGAAATTCGGCCGCCTCACAGGCAATTAGCTGACGCACTGAATTAATTGCGCCACCTGCCCCCAGCCAACCCGTCAGCCAACGCCATCTTCAAGGTCCCGCATGCCCGCACTCCAACCCACCAGGACCGCCGAGTCATGAGCGCCGCGCCGGGCCGCCCCAAGCTAGCTCGCACCGCAGTGCAATGCACGGAGGTGTTCCTGATGAGCGCCGCGCCGGGCCGCCCCAAGCTAGCTCACACCGCAGTGCAATGCACGGAGCTTGCCTGATGAGCGCCGTCGTCGACGATGTCAGCGCAACCGCTGACGCGCAGGTTCGACAACGCCTCATCGATGCCGGCAAGATCCTGCAGGTCAACGGGCAGGCGGACCTCACGCGT
>JANOUM010000579.1:0-18048 GCA_031416855.1 Rhodoferax sp.
AACACCTGCATGCCGTTGCGCAGCCCATGCAACGACAACTTGCGTTGCGGAACGATCTCCTCCTGGCGGGTGCTGAAACGTGGTTCCGGCCGGTTGTGCCAGGGCGCAACGGCCGGCGCCGAACCGAAACCCTGGTTGCGCGGCGTGATCCACTTCAGCGACGCCTCCGGCAACTCGTCGAAGAAACGGCTGCGCATGTTGTAGCGCGTCTGCCCGTGCAGCATGCGTGTCTGCGAGTGGCTCAGGTACAAGCGCTTGCGGGCGCGCGTGATGGCCACGTACATGAGGCGTCGCTCCTCCTCCAGCCCGTCGTGGTCGCTCATGGAATTTTCGTGCGGGAACAGGCCCTCCTCCATCCCGGTGATGAACACGCAGTCGAACTCCAGCCCCTTGCTGGAATGCACCGTCATCAGCTGGATCGCGTCCTGCCCGGCCTGCGCCTGGTTGTCGCCGGATTCCAGCGCCGCATGGGTCAGGAAGGCCACCAGCGGCGACAGCGTCTCGCCGGTTTCGGCGTCGGGTGCCGGCGCCAGCTCATCCACCGGCAGCGCCACGGCGTCACGCCCGAAACCCTCCTGGGTCACAAAACTCTCGGCGGCGTTCACCAACTCCTCGAGGTTTTCCACCCGGTCCGCGCCTTCGCGCTCGGCCTTGTAATGTTCGATCATCCCACTGGTGTCGAGCACCAGTTCGATGATCTCGCGCAGCGACAGGCCCTGGGTCCGGGTGCGCAAGGTGTGGATGCTGGCGACGAACGCGCCCATGTTGGCGCCCGCTTTTCCACCGACTGCACTGACCGCGTCATGCAGGCACTGGCCGGAGGCGCGGGCGGCGTCCTGCACCTGCTCCAGGCTGCGCGCACCGATGCCGCGCGGTGGAAAATTGACCACCCGCAAAAAGCTGGTGTCGTCGCCCGGGTTGTCCAGCAGGCGCAGGTACGCCAGCGCATGTTTGATCTCGGCGCGTTCGAAGAAGCGCAAGCCGCCATACACCCGGTACGGCACGCCGGCGTTGAACAGCGCGGTCTCGATCACGCGGCTTTGCGCATTGCTGCGGTACAGCACGGCGATCTCCTTGCGCTCGCTGCCATCGCGCACCAGTTGGCGCATCTCGTCCACCATCCACTGCGCCTCGGCCAGGTCGCTGGTGGACTGATACACCCGCACTGGCTCGCCGGCGCCCTGGTCGGTGCGCAAGTTCTTGCCCAGGCGCTTGTTGTTGTGGCTGATCAGCGCGTTGGCGCTGTCCAGGATGAAGCTGCCGCTGCGGTAGTTCTGCTCCAGCTTGATCTGGTGGCGCACGCCGAACTCGCGCACGAAATCGGCCATGTTGCCCACGCGCGCGCCGCGAAAGGCATAGATGCTCTGGTCGTCGTCGCCCACGGCCAGCACGCAGCCGCCACGATGCAGTTCGAGCTCCGGGCGCACGCCGCCCGTCGGGTCGGCGCCGGCCAGCATCTTGATCCAGGCGTATTGCAGTTTGTTGGTGTCCTGGAACTCGTCGATCAGGATGTGGCGAAAGCGGCGGTGGTAATGCTCGCGGATCGGGTCGTTGTCGCGCAGCACTTCGAAGCTGCGCAGCATCAGTTCGCCGAAGTCGACCACGCCCTCGCGCTGACACTGCTCCTCGTAGAGCTGGTAGATCTCGGTCTTGCGCCGGGTGTCCTCGTCGCGCGCCTCGACCATATTGGGCCGCAGCCCGTCCTCCTTGCAGCCGCCGATGAACCACTGCGTCTGCTTGGCCGGGAACCGCTCGTCGTCGATGTTGAACTGCTTCATGAGGCGCTTGATGGCCGAGAGCTGGTCCTGGGTGTCGAGGATCTGGAAGCTCTGCGGCAGGCCAGCCAGCTTGTAGTGCGAGCGCAGGAAGCGGTTGCACAGGCCATGGAAGGTGCCGATCCACATGCCGCGTACGTTGACCGGCAACATGCTGGAGAGCCGCGTCATCATTTCCTTGGCGGCCTTGTTGGTGAAGGTCACAGCCAACACGCCGGCCGGCGACACCTGGCCGGTCTGCAGCAGCCAGGCGATGCGGGTGGTCAACACCCGCGTCTTGCCCGAGCCAGCACCGGCCAGGATCAGCGCATGCTCGTTGGGCAGGGTGACGGCAGCGCGTTGCTCTGCATTGAGTTTGTGCAACAGCGGGCTGTCGGAGGGGAAAAGTGGTGGGGATGGGGCAACCATGCCCGATTGTAGGAAGCAGCCGGCGCGTCCCAAGCCAACAGCTGCACCGTCATGCCGCGAGACTGCTAAACTCAATCACCGGGCCCAAGCATTTGTGGCCCGGTTTTTGTTTCTGCGCTGGCCGCGTGCCGCAGAAGCCCCGACCGGGCCCAATCCAAGCGCTCACCTGTTCACCTCAACAGACTTCTGGAGCTTGGAGACACCATGGAAATATTCGACTACGAGAACATCCTGCTGCTGCCCCGCAAGTGCCGTGTGGAGAGCCGCTCGGAATGCGACGCCGGCACCGAACTCGGCGGGCGGCGCTTTCGCATCCCGGTGGTGCCAGCCAACATGAAGACGGTGGTGGACGAGTCGATCTGCGTCTGGCTGGCGCAGCAAGGCTATTTCTATGTCATGCACCGCTTTGACCTCGACAACCTGGTGTTCGTGCGCAACATGGTGGCCCGCGGCCTGTACGCGTCGATCTCGCTCGGGGTGAAGAAACCCGACTACGCCACCGTGGACCAGATGGTCGCCGAAGGCCTGGCGCCGGACTACATCACGATCGACATCGCCCACGGGCACGCCGACAGCGTGAAGAACATGATCACCTACCTGAAAGACAAGCTGCCAGGCGCCTTCGTGATTGCCGGCAACGTGGGCACGCCCGAGGCGGTGATCGACCTGGAGAACTGGGGCGCAGACGCCACCAAGGTCGGCATCGGGCCAGGCAAGGTGTGCATCACCAGGCTGAAGACCGGTTTTGGCACTGGCGGGTGGCAACTATCGGCGCTCAAGTGGTGCGCGCGCGTGGCCACCAAACCGATCATTGCCGATGGTGGCATCCGCGAACATGGCGACATCGCCAAAAGCATCCGCTTCGGCGCCACCATGGTGATGATCGGCTCGATGCTGGCCGGCCACGCGGAAAGCCCCGGCCAGACTGTCGAGGTGGATGGCCGGCTGTTCAAGGAGTACTACGGCTCGGCCAGCGACTTCAACAAGGGTGAATACAAACACGTCGAGGGCAAACGCATCCTGGAGCCGATCAAGGGCAAGCTGTCGGAAACGCTGGTGGAGATGGAGCAGGACATCCAGAGCTCCATCAGCTACGCGGGCGGCAAGAAGCTGATGGACATCCGCAAGGTCAATTACGTGACCCTGGGTGGCGACAACGCCGGTGAGCACCTGCTGATGTAAGGCCCCCGGTCAGTCGAAGCCCAGCAGGGCCAGCGCCAGGTCGTGCAGGCGGGTGCCGGGCTCGGGCAGTGCCTCCAGCACGCTGAAATGGTTCAGGCCCGGCAGCGCCTCGCAGACCGACACCACGCCCTTGCCCCAGCTGGTCTGGATCAGTTGGTTCTGGCGCAGGAATTCGGCGCTCTCCGCAGCTCCCACCACCGCCGCGAGCCGGCCGCTTTTCGGCCGCACATGCCAGGCCGGGCTGACCTTGCGCACCTGCGCCGCATTGAGCTGCAGGCTCACCTGCAGGAAGGGCGTGCGCATGATCGAATCCAGCTCGTACAGCCCCGATATCGCCAGGGCATTGCGCACCAGATCCGGCGGCAACTGCTTGTCATGGGACGGCCAGTTGCAGGCCAGCATCATCGCGGCCAGGTGGCCGCCGGCCGAATGCCCGGCCACCGTGATGCGCGCCGGATTGCCACCATACTGCGCGATGTTGCCCCAGATCCAGGCCAGGGCACGCACCAGTTGCAACACGATCTGCGGCACCGTGACCGGGCGGTCCGCGTCGCCAGGGCACAGGTCGTAATTTGGCACCACGACACAGGCGCCGGCCTGGACGAACGGCGGCGCAATGAAGGAATGGTCGGACTTGTCCAGCGCGCGCCAGTAGCCCCCATGCAGAAACACCAGCACGGGCGCGTTGGCGCCGGCCGCCGGGAAAATGTCCAGCCGGTCACCGGGGTCCTCTGCGTAGGCCACGTCCAGACTGCATTTTGTGGCCTGACGCACCTGCGCCGAGCGCTCCGTCCACTGCGCAAGATGCGCCTTGGCCTCGGGCACCCGGGCCTGGTTGTTGTACATGCTGTCGTACCACTGGGGTTCGCGCGTCGAGGCCATAAGGCTGCCCTGAAGATCGGAGAAGCGCCATTGTCACCCAGGCCAACAGTACCGCACACAAAACCCCGGGGCCCATGCAGTGATCTCGCCGCTGCCCACCAGGCCTGATAGTTGCGCACAACATTTCGCAACAGCAAACGGCTCCGCGTCGCTAGAATCTCAAACTAGTGGGGGGGTAGCTCAGCTGGGAGAGCGCTGCGTTCGCAATGCAGAGGTCGGGAGTTCGATCCTCCTCCTCTCCACCACTCGCGTCAGGCCAGACTTGCTCTGGCCTTTTTCTTGGGCCCGGGAGGCCCAGTGCTGGCGGGGCTTCCGGAGAAATGCGAATGCGGGCACCCCGGATTTGGGCCCGTTTTTGGCCTCCAATCCCGCCCTTCCCGTCTCTAATCTCTGTTTGTGCGGAGGTCGCCCTTCGCACCACCCCCAGGATCCATGCGGGTTTCGGGGCGGTGGTTTGCGCTGAACATCGCTTGGCAGTCGGGGAAAACGAGTTCGTTGGGGCTTGGCCGCCTTCCGATTTCTACGACACACGGATGCGCCCCAAATTGATAGCATATGCGCTATCATCTTTCGCATGACAGTCGTGGTACTCGACACCAACATCCTTGTAGCAGCGTTGCTGCGCAGCGGCGGCAGTGCCCGTGCGGTACTCCGTTCATGCTTGAACGGGCGGTACAACCCGGTGCTTGGCCCGGCATTGCTTGCAGAGTACGAAGATGTGATGGGTCGAACCGGTCTTTTTGCCGACTCCGTGCTTTCGGTGACCGAACGCGATGAAGTGTTCGACGGTTTTCTGAATCGCTGCCGCTGGGTAGAGGTGTTCTACGCGTGGCGACCCAACCTGCCTGATGAAGCCGACAACCATCTGATCGAGCTTGCGGTGGCGGCACAGGCTGATGCGATCGTGACCCGCAATCTGCGCGATGTATCCCACGGAGAATTGAAGTTTCCCTCGCTCCGGGTGTTGTCACCCGAGCATTGCCTGGAGGTTTTCCCATGTCGACCCTGACGATCAGACTGCCCGATGACAAGCACGAACGCCTCAAAGCGCTGGCGCGATCCAACGCCATCAGCGTCAACAAACTGATGGACGAACTGGCCACCGTCGCGTTGGCCAACTTTGATGCGAGGGTGCGCTTTGAAACGCGTGCGGCGCGAGGCAACCCGAAACGGGCGTTGAAGCTGCTCGACAAAGTGGATCGCGCAGAATGAGCGGTAGCCGGTCCCCATGGACTGCAGGTCCCAAATGAAGGTGAAGCGATGCGTGATGGCGTGACCACCGAGGCAGACACCTGCCGCGAATTCGTCACACCCCAATTGGTCGAAGCGGGCTGGGGCGCTGCACCCTGCTCCATGGGTGAACAACGCAGTTTCACCAACGGCCGCATCATCGTCGCCGGCGGCAAGGTGCGTCGCGGCAAACAGCGGCGAGCCGACTACCTGCTGTACTACCGTCGCGACTATGCCCTGGCGGTCGTTGAGGCCAAGGAAATCGGTCTGCCCGCCGAGACCGGTGTGCAACAGGCCCGCGAATACGCCGAAATCCTTGGCCTCAAGTTCGCCTACGCGACCAATGGCCACCGCATCATCGAGATCGACTACACCACTGGCACCGAGCGGGAGGTGGATCGATATGCCACGCCCGATGAACTGTTTGCGCGCCTCACGGCCGCCGCGAATCTGCCGCAAGACGCCACCACGCATGTGCTGGAGCCGTTCAACCTGGTCTCAGGCAAGGTACCGCGTTACTACCAGCAGATCGCAATCAACCGGGTGATCGAGGCTGTTTTGCTGGGGCAGAAGCGCATTCTCGCCACGCTGGCCACCGGAACGGGCAAGACCTGCATCGCTTTCCAGATCTGCTGGAAGTTGTGGAACAGCCGCTGGAACCGAACCGGGGAGCACCGCCGCCCCAAGATTTTATTTCTGGCCGACCGCAATATTCTGGTCGACGACCCGATGGCCAAGATGTTCGCGCCCTTCGGTGATGCGCGCCACAAGATCGCCGGCGGCGACACCAGCCAGAGCCGGGACATGTACTTCGGGATCTACCAGGCGCTGACCACCGCCAATGCCGAAGTGTTCCGTCAATACCGCCCGGACTTCTTCGATCTCATCATCATCGACGAATGCCACCGCGGCTCCAGCCGCGATGAGAGTGCTTGGCGTGCCGTGCTCGACTATTTCGAACCTGCCGTGCAGTTCGGCATGACGGCCACACCGCTGCGCGAGGAGTCCCGCGACAGCTACGACTACTTCGGCAACCCGGTGTACACCTACAGCCTGCGCCAGGGCATCGAGGACGGGTTTCTGGCTCCCTACCGCGTGCACCGGGTGATCACGACCGTGGATGCCGCTGGATGGCGGCCTGGCAAGGATGAGCTGGACCGCTACGGCCGCGAGGTACCGGACGACGAATACCAGACCAAGGACTTCGAACGCGTTGTCGCCCTGCGCTCTCGCACGCAGGCGATGGCCAGGCACCTGACCGACCTTCTCAAGGGCACCGACCGCTTCGCCAAGACTCTGATTTTCTGTGTCGACCAAGAACATGCCGCCGAGATGCGGCAGGAACTGCTCAACCTGAACAGCGACCTCGTCCGGCAATACCCCGACTACGTCTGCCGGGTCACTGCGGATGAAGGCACCATCGGCCTGACCCATCTGTCGCACTTCCAGGACGTGGACAAACCCACACCCGTCATCCTCACCACCTCCCAACTGCTGACCACCGGCGTGGACGCCGAAATGGTCAAGAACGTGGTGCTGGCGCGCGTGGTGGGGTCCCGGTCGGAGTTCAAGCAGATCGTAGGCCGAGGCACACGGCTCAAGGTGGATTACGGCAAGGAATACTTCAACATCATCGACTTCACCGGTACGGCCACGCGCCACTTCGCAGACCCCGATTTCGATGGCGCTCCGGCGCGCATCGAGGAAGTGACGATCGACGAAGCCGGCGAAGTGGTCGACGCCAGCGCTGTGGAAGGTCCCGCTGTCGCAGAGCCCGAAGCCCCGTATTTGACCGAACCTGAGCAGGATGGCGGATCGGGGGCTGGCGAAATCATCAACGAGCCGCCAGCCGAACCGCGCAAGTTCTATGTCGACGGCGGTGAGGTGGAAGTGATCGGCCATCTCGTCTACGACCTGGACCCCGATGGCAAGAAACTGCAGGTGGTCAAGTACACCGAATACTCCGGCCGCGCCGTACGTACGCTGTACCCCTCTCGCGAGGCACTGCAATCGGCCTGGGCCAACCCCGACACCCGCAATGAAGTGATGCACGAACTCACCGAACGCGGCATCAGCTTCGAAGAATTGGCCGCCAGCAGCGAGCAGCCCGACGCCGACCCGTTCGACCTGCTGTGCCACCTGGCCTGGAGCGCGCCGCTGCAGACGCGTCGCCAGCGCGCTGACATGGCCAGGCGCCAGACACAGCACCTGTTCGCCCAGCACAGCGACACCGCACGCGAAATCCTCACGCTGCTGCTCGACAGGTACGTCGAACGCGGCATCCTGCAATTCAACGCTCTGTCCGAATTGATGAAGGTCCAGCCCTTCGACCGCTACGGCAGTCCGTCCGAGATCGCCACGCGCCACTTCGGCGGCGTGCGCGGCATGAAGGATGCCGTCTCCCAACTGCAGACTGCGCTGTACCAATAATGAAGAACGAGAACCCGACCTGATGGCCAAAGCCGCATCCGCCAATACCGCCGACAAGACACCACGCACCGTGCGCAAGGCCAAGGCGCCACTCACCACCCGGGAGAACCTCTCGGCCTTGATCGGCACCGCGCGCCAGATCCTGCGCAAGGACAAGGGCCTCAACGGCGACGTGGATCGCCTGCCGCTGCTCACCTGGGTGATGTTCCTGAAATTTCTCGACGACCTGGAAGCAGTCCATGAAGAAGAGGCCGAACTGGACGGCAAGCGTTACCAGCCCATCGTCGAGGCACCCTACCGCTGGCGCGACTGGGCCGCCCGCGACGATGGCATCACGGGCGACGAACTGCTGGCCTTCATCAGCCAGGAATCTGCCACGCGCGTCGATGGGCATGTCGGCAAGGGGCTATTCGCGTACCTGCGCGGCCTGGCCGGCGAAGGCGAAAAGGGCAGCCAGCGCGAAGTAATCGCCAATGTGTTCAAGGGCGTGCAAAACCGCATGGTCAGCGGTTATCTGCTGCGGGACATAATCAACAAGATCAGCGGCATCCACTTCAGTTCCAGCGAAGAGGTCCATACCCTGTCGCACCTGTACGAGTCGATGTTGCGCGAAATGCGCGATGCCGCCGGAGACTCGGGCGAGTTCTACACGCCGCGCCCCGTGGTGCGCTTCATGGTCCAGGTTAGCGACCCGCAGTTGGGGGAGACCGTGCTCGACCCGGCCTGCGGCACCGGTGGTTTTCTGGTGGAGGCGTACGACCACATCGCGCCGCAGGTGGCCACACCGGACCAACGCCGCGTGCTGCAACGCGACACTCTCTATGGTCAGGAGGCCAAGCCCCTGCCCTACATGCTGGTGCAGATGAATCTGCTGCTGCATGGTCTGGAGGCCCCGCAGATCGCCTACGGCAACACGCTGGACCGCCGGGTCAACGAGATCGGCCACAGCGAACGTGTGGACGTGATCCTCACCAACCCGCCCTTTGGCGGCGAAGAGGAAGTCGGTATCAAGGCCAACTTTCCGCCCAACATGCAGACGGCAGAAACCGCACTGCTGTTCCTGCAGTACATCATGCGCAAGCTGCGGGTAGCTGGCGCCCCGGTGCCGGGTGGCAAACCCGCCGTCCGAGGCGGTCGCGCCGCCGTGGTCGTGCCGAATGGCACCCTGTTTGGCGACGGCATCAGCGCAGTCATCAAGGAGGAAATGCTCAAGGAATTCCGATTGCACACCATCGTGCGCCTGCCGCAAGGCGTGTTTGCGCCCTACACCGACATCCCGGCCAACCTGCTGTTCTTCGAGCGCGGCGGCCCGACCGACAGCCTCTGGTACTACGAACTGCCTCTGCCCGAAGGCCGCAAGAAGTACAGCAAGACCGCGCCGCTGCAGTTCGAGGAATTCGCTCCGTCCCTGGCATGGTGGAACGCCCGCGAAGAAGGCCCGCAGGCCTGGAAGGTGGACTTTGCGGCCAAACGCGCTGCTGCAGTCGATGCCGCCACGCCGCACTGGCAGCGGGCGATCAGCGACCGCAACGCCTCCATGGCGTTGGGCAAGCCGATCCGCGAGCTGGAGCAGGCCATCCAGGCTGCGGCGAACGGCGACAAAGCCGGGCTGCAAGTGCAACAGCGTGCCCTGAAAGCCGAGCAGCAGGGCCATGAGCTGACTGCAAAGTCCGCGCAGGCCGCAGGCGACGCCCTGTACTGGCCGATCTACAACCTGGATCTCAAGAATCCCCATGCCAAGGCGGGCCTGGAGCACGCCGACCCCAAAGACCTGATTGCCTCGATGCGCAGCCATGAGGCTGAGGTTATGCGTCTCCTCGGCGAAATCGAAGCCCTGGTGAGCGAGGTGCAGGCATGAGCAAGCTCACCCCCCGGCCTGGCGACGCTTACCAAGGCATTCATGCCGACATCGTCGCGCTGCTGGAAGGCGCCCGTCGCGCTGCCGCACGCAGCGTCAACGCGCTGATGACGGCCAGCTATTGGGAGATTGGCCGGCGCGTTGTCGAGTTTGAGCAAGGTGGGCAGCAACGCGCAGCTCGTGGCCAGCAGTTGTTGCAACGCCTGTCCGTCGATTTGGGGACACGATTTGGCCGTGGATTCAGCGTGGACAACCTGGAACAGATGCGGCTGTTTTATCTGGCCTACCCGCCTCAGCGGATTTCCGAGACGCTGTCTCGGAACAACTCGACCGCGCACTCGGCCGGAAATTCCGAGTCAGTGTCTCGGAATATCACCTTGGAACAATTGGCGCAGGCCCTGCCGCTGTCGTGGTCGCATTACGCGCATTTGGTGCGCCGTGCCCGGTCGACCGACGAGCGCGAGTTCTACGAAGCCGAAGCCCTGCGCGGTGGCTGGACGGTGCGCCAGCTCGACCGCCAGATCGGCAGCCAGTTTTATACACGTGCCCTGCTTTCGAAAAACAAGCGCGCCATGCTGGAAAAGGGCAGCAAGCCGCAGCCCGCGGACCTGATGACGTCGGACGAAGCCGTCAAGGACCCCTATGTTCTGGAGTTCCTCGACCTCAAGGACGAATACTCGGAATCGGATCTGGAAAACGCGATTGTGCACCGTCTGGAGGACTTCCTGCTGGAACTGGGTGGCGACTTCACCTTCGTGGGCCGGCAACGCCGATTGCGACTCGATGAGAGCTGGTTCCGCGTGGACTTGTTGTTCTTCCACCGCCGACTGCGCTGCTTGGTCATCATCGATTTGAAACTGGAGGAACTTACACATGCGGACGTGGGCCAGATGCACATGTATTGCAACTACGCCCGCGAGCACTGGACCCTGCCCGACGAGAACCCACCGGTGGGCCTGATCCTGTGCGCCCGAGCCAAGTCTGCCATGGCACGTTATGCACTCGACGGATTGCCTAACAAAATCATGGCGGCAGAATACAAAACCGTACTGCCTGATGTGAAGTTGCTGCAAGCTGAGCTGGAGAAGACGCGACGCGAGCTGGAGACGCGGCGCATCGGGCGTGGTGGTAATGCGGAAGGTGGCGAATGAAGGCGTGGCCCAAAGTCGCGCTGGGCGAGTTGCTCCGGCGCTCCGCCGAATCCGCAGTGCTCAAACCAGCCGCCGAATACCACGAGGTGACGATCAAGCTGTGGGGAAAAGGCGTGATCAGCCGGGGCAAGGTGTATGGCAGCGATGTCGTTTCGGTGCGCAATGTTGTGCGGGCCAACCAATTGATCATGTCCAAGATCGACGCGCGCAATGGCGCGATTGGTCTGGTGCCGCCGGAACTTGACGGGGCCATCGTTAGCAACGACTTCCCGTCGTTCGAGTTTTGTGATCCGGGCCAGTGTAACGCGGCATTCATGGGGTGGCTGGTCCGCTCGGCTCCATTTGTGGAACTGTGTAAGGCCGCCAGTGAAGGCACCACCAACCGAGTGCGCATCAAGGAAGACCGCTTTCTCGAACAGAAGATTGCGCTCCCACCCCTGGTCGAACAACGAGCAATCGTCGCCCGCCTCGACGCGCTGGCGGAGAAAACCCGGCAGGTCGAAACACATCTGGATGCCGTCGAGCGAGATGCCGAATACCTGCTCGCCCTGCGCTTCCGCGAAGTCGTCGCCCAAGCGCCGCTGCGGCCGATGGCAGACGTTGCACAGCTGGTGCGCCGAGAGCAGACGATCGACCTCAATCGCAGTTATCGGGAATTGGGTATCCGATCCTTCGGTCGGGGTACTTTTCACAAGCCCCCACTGTCTGGCAGCGACGTTGGAACCAAGCGTCTGTATCGCATTGAGCCTGGCGACCTGCTGTTCTCGAACGTGTTCGCCTGGGAACGTGCGATTGCCATCGCACAACCCGAAGATGCGGGCCGCTTCGGCTCACACCGCTTCATTACTTGCCAGGCGGATCCGACACTGACGACTGCAGAGTTCCTGCGTTATTACTTCTTGACCGACAAGGGTATGCTGAAAATTGGAGAGGCATCGCCCGGTGGCGCCGGCCGCAATCGCACGCTGGGGCTGGAAAAGCTAATGGCCATCGAGGTGCCCGTGCCCCCGCTCGCCATGCAGCAAACCTTCGACCGCTTGCAGGCCGAGGTCGTCGCGCTCAAAGCCAAACACGCCGCCATCCGCCAAGCCAACGCCGCACTGCTGCCGGCCACGCTGGAGCGGGTGTTCTCATGACCCACCCCAAAGGCTGCGCCGTCCCATGAAAACCTCTGGATCCAAGCCGAGCTGGACCGACGTCAAGACCAAACTGGCCGACTTCGACCGCGCCGCCCTGCTCGGCCTGGTGCAAGACCTGTACATGGCCAGCAAGGACAACCAGGCGTTTTTGCACGCACGTTTCGCCCTGGCCGGCGGCGACGTGCTCAAGCCCTACAAGGCCACCATCGACCGCTGGCTCTGGCCCGACGTGTTCAAGAACCAGGACACCTCGGTTGCCAAAGCCAAGAAAGCCATCTCCGACTACAAAAAGGCCGTCGGCCAGTCCGAGGGGCTGGCGGAACTGATGGTGTTCTACTGCGAGCGGGCGGCCGGTTTCAGCAACGATGTCGGTCTGCAGGACGAAGCCTGGTTCGACGCGCTGTTGCGGATGTTCGAGCAGGCCTTGAAGTCCATTGCCACACTGCCCGACGCAAGGCGACCCGCGTTCTGGGTGCGCCTGGATGGGGTCCGCCGCATCAGCCACAACTTCGGATATGGTGTCGGCGATGGCATGGACGACTTGCTCGCCGAGTATGGAGTCGATGACTGATCCGGCTACCGTCGCAGCCCTACAGGCAGAAAATGCGCGCCTGATCAAGGTGCTGGAAAGCCACGGCATCGAATGGCGGGCAACATCGGCGACGGTCCTGGTGGCGCGAGAGCGGGAATCCTCGCGGCTTTCCACTGCGGACAAGGTGGCGCTGTTCCGGCGCTTGTTTCGCGGGCGCACCGATGTGTATCCGGTCCGTTGGGAGGGCAAGACCACCGGCAAGTCAGGCTACGCCCCGGCCTGCGCCAACGAGTGGCGTGCCGGCGTTTGCGAAAAGCCGCGCATCAAGTGCGGCGACTGCAGCAACCGCCTATTGATCCCGCTGTCCGATGCCGTGATCTATGACCATCTGGCCGGGAAGCACACGGTCGGCGTCTATCCGCTGCTGGAGGACGACAGTTGTTATTTCCTGGCGACGGACTTTGACGAGGCCGACTGGCGCGAGGATGCGCGCGCGTACATGCAGTCCTGCGAAGAGCTGGGCGTGCCTTTGGCGATGGAAATCTCTCGGTCCGGTCAGGGTGCCCACGCATGGGTGTTCTTCGCAAGCCGTGTTTCCGCGCGCGATGCCCGGCGGCTGGGCACCGCCATCATCAGCCATACCTGCTCTCGGACCCGGCAACTGAAGCTGGAATCTTACGACCGGTTGTTCCCGAACCAGGACACCATGCCCAAAGGCGGATTCGGCAACCTGATCGCCTTGCCGCTGCAGAAGTGGCCCCGCGAAAGCGGCTGCAGCGTTTTCGTCGATGCCGAACTGCGCCCGTACCCGGACCAATGGGCGTTCCTGGCGGCGATGCCGCCGATGGCTGTGCACGACATCGAGCCCACCATCCTGCGGGCCACGGGCGGTGTCCATCCGCTGGACGTCACCTTCATTGACGATGAGGACCTGGCCACACCCTGGAAGCGGGACACCAGGTCGACGAAGAAACTGGCCGGGCCGATGCCCAAGTCGCTCCGCGTGACGCTGGCCAACCTCATCTATTTTGAAAAGGCCTACCTGCCACAGGCATTGGCCAACCGCCTGATCCGTCTGGCCGCTTTCCAGAACCCCGAGTACTACAAGGCCCAGGCGATGCGAATGTCGGTGTGGGACAAGCCGCGCGTCATTGGCAACGCGGAGAACTACCCGCAGCACATTGCCTTGCCACGCGGCTGCCTCGATGCGGCGCTGGACCTGCTGCGCGCCAATGGCATTGCCTTCGAACTGCGCGACGAGCGCTTTGGCGGGGAACCGATTGATGCGGCCTTCGTTGGCACTTTGCGACTGGATCAGGAAGCCGCCGTCGCGGGAATGCTGCACCACGACGCAGGTGTGCTTTGCGCTCCAACCGCTTTTGGTAAAACCGTCACCGCTGCCGCGATGATCGCGCGTAGGGGCGTCAACACCCTGGTGCTGGTACACCGCACCGAACTGCTCAAGCAATGGCAGGAACGTCTGCAAGCCTTTCTTGGCCTGGGAAAGGGTGTGGTCGGCACCATTGGTGGCGGCAAGGCCAAACCTACCGGCAAGATCGACATCGCCGTGATGCAGTCAGTCTCGCGGCAGGGCGAGGTCAATCCACTGGTCGAGAACTATGGACAAGTGATCGTGGATGAGTGCCACCACGTTGGCGCTGTCTCCTTTGATGCAATCCTGAAGCGGACCAAGGCCAAGTATGTCCTGGGCCTGACTGCGACGCCGATCCGCCGCGATGGGCAACAGCCCATCATCTTCATGCAATGCGGGCCGATTCGGTACACGGCGGCCAAGCCCGCCAGTGCACCACACGACCTGGAGGTGCTCCCACGATCGCGCTTCAATCGGATCGAATTGCCGACCGACGCCGGCATCCAGGATGTGTTTCGGCATCTTGCCAATGATCAAGGGCGGACCAACGCCATTGCAATGGAAGTCGAGCATGCGTACGAGCGGGGCCGAAAGGTGCTCGTTCTCACTGAACGCACCGAACATCTTGACGCCATCAAGACCGCCTTGGACGGCCAGGTACCTGCGCCATTCGTTCTGCACGGCCGGATGTCAAAGAAGCAACGCGCCGCCCTCATCGCGGAATTGGAGGCATTGCCGCCCGACGCGCCGCGGGTCTTGTTGGCCACCGGCAAACTCGTGGGAGAGGGTTTCGACCACCCGCCACTCGATACGTTGGTGCTGGCCATGCCCGTTTCCTGGAAGGGCACGTTGCAGCAATACGCCGGACGGCTGCACCGCGAACACGCGAGCAAGACCGATGTGCGGATCATCGACTTCGTGGATGCCGGCCACCCAGCGCTGCTACGGATGTGGGACAAGCGACAGCGTGGATATCGGGCAATGGGGTACCGGGTTGGCTCGGAAGACCCAACCCGAGATCTGGATGTTTGAGCAAACCCGCAGCGCCAAAGCGAACTCAAGTCCTCAACCCCGCAATCACCCGCCGCTGCTCATTCCAGTCGTCTGGCAACTCCTGCCGCATGAAGAACGCCAGCGATAGCCCCACCGGTCCCCTACCCCTGGCAATGTCCTCCGCGATGTCGGGAGCCAGGCGGGCCAGTTTGAGGGTCTTCTGGATCCGGACCCGATCCACACGTTCCGCCGCCGCCAGTTCCGCCACACTGGCCAGCCGGCCGGAATCCAGCAACTGCTGCCAGTAGTGGGCCCGCGACAGGGCTTCGCACAGAGTCGGGTCGACCACTGCCCCCTGCCCCGCCCGCGTTCCCGGTTGACCTCACGCTCGAACTGCGCGAAGGACAGAAGCACGTTGAGCATCAGGCGCCCCATGGACGTCGCTGAATTGATCTGCTGGCTCACCGCGCTGAAACTGGCGCCGGACCGATCAAACACTTTCACCATCTTCGAGAAATCGGCCAGGCTGCGGGTCAGGCGATCGATCTTGTACACGACGATGATGTCGACCTTGCCGGTGTCGATGTCTGCCATCAGTCGTTTCAGGGCAGGTCGGTCCATGTTGCCACCCGAGTACCCGCCGTCGTCGTAGTCGTCAGCAACCGGAATCCAACCCTCGGATCGCTGCGCCAGGATGAATGCCTGGCCCGCCTCACGTTGGGCGTCGATGGAATTGAAGGACTGGTCGAGCCGCTCGTCGGTGGACACCCGGCAGTAGACGGCACAACGCTTGCGTGTGATCGGCGTAGATGACGTGCTCATCGCTGCGCTCCCAGGGCCGACTTGGCTTCACCCACCCCGAAGAATCTGGGGCCCGACCACTGCGTTCCGGTGATGTGGCGGGCCACCGCCGACAGGCTTTTGAACACTTTGCCGCCAAGGTCATAGAAATCCTCCGGCGTCACGACTACGCGGTAGGTGGCCTCCGCCCAGTCGCGCATCAACACCGTGCCCGGCAACAGGTGCACCTCACCCTCGCGCCGGTTGCCGAACACGGACTGCGACTCGCCCATGCGCAGCAGACACTGGCGGATGTTGGGATTGATGCCGCCATAGGCCGCCTCCTGGATCTTGTGCGCGACGCGGGAGGCGACGTAGTGCCGATTCCAGGTTCCGGGCCGACGTGCGAAGTGGGAGTCCCACAGTTTCCACAGTTCTGGCATCGGCATCTGCGGCAAGGTTGCCAATTGCGCGGTCACGGATGGTTCCGGTTTCATCTGAATTTCCTGTGTTGTGTTGGGGTGTCCATGAACGCTTCTTCCCCGGCAGAAGGCAAGGCAAAAGGTGCTCTGTGGTGCGCTGTGATCGCGATAAACAGAGACAGTTTTTCCATGCATCCAATGGTCGCCCAATATGTCGACGGTGGGAATCAGGGAGTTGAGGGTGTTTGCGGACAAATGGGTACAAGAGTGCGATGCCTGATGCACCGGTCCGTCCGGAAGTTCACGAAGTCGGCGGCGCAAGCGGGTATCGGGCACGGGCCACTGTGAAGGGCCGGTTTCGGTGATGCGGTCTGTTGCAAGCCATGGCGCCTGGGCAGCGGCCAAGTGTTGTTTTTTGTCTTAGCAATATTGCGGGTTTTTGCGGGTACCTGGCGGCGAGCACCACCCAATTCTGGCGCTGGCACCTGACGCCCCACGGTACCAAGGTCGAGATGCTGGAGAACCCGCCAGTCGAGGTGGCAGCATCCATCCTGGCCCTGCGGGGTCGCCGTGGCCTCAAGCGACTGGACGCCATCATCTCGGCTCCACTCATGCGCCGTGACGGAACAATCTTGGTTGATCCCGGCTATGACGCGCACACGCGGCTGCTCCTTGACATGACGGAGCCCGCCCAGAATGTCCCCGAGCGTCCATCGCCAGAGCAGTTGGAGGCAGCCTTCAACCGGCTATGGGAACCGTTCGAGGCATTCCCTTTTGTCGGACCTGTAGACCGTGCCGTGATGCTGTGCGCGTTGATCACTGGGATCGAGCGCCCGGTGTTGACCACGTCTCCAGCATTTGCGTTCGACGCACCGCGTCAGGGCACCGGCAAGACGCTGCTGGCCGAGTGTGTGTCCATACTGGCCACTGGCGAGCGCCCCAATGCCTGGCCGCATGTGGACCGCAATGAGGAGGAAACCCGCAAACGGCTGCTGACGTCGCTGCGTAGCAGTGCGCGCGTTCTGCTGTGGGACAACATTACCGGCACGTTTGACTCACCCAGTCTGGCGGCAATGCTCACCTCAGACGTCTACACCGACCGGGTGCTGGGTGTGAGTTCGGCGGAGGCGTATCCCAACCGGCTGTTGACATTGCTCACCGGCAACAACTTTACGCCGTCAGGCGAGCTGCCGCGGCGGGTGATGACGTGTCGCCTGGATGCCCGGTCCGAGCGGCCACCCACCAGATCCCGGCCAGGCATCGCGCGCAGCGCTACGAACGCTGCCCCTGGGTCTGGCCCGGCCTGCACATCAAGCACGGGTGGTGCGGTTCATGGACGTTAGTGGGCTGCGACCCTACGGGCGGCGGTGGGAATTCAAGCTGCGGGACATTGCGCCGAGCCTGGTATCGTTGGCCGACCATCCGATGCTGCGGCGTGACAGCGACGGTGGATTGGTCGTGACCGTGGAGCCGTACGCCGACGTGGGGGATGGCATTCATTACGCCCTTGAGGCCTGGGCGCGCTACAGGGGCTGGCAGTACCAGGTGACCGACGCACGGGCGGCGATGCGGAATCCGGACATGGGACGCCCGTCCAAGTTGTTGGCGCCTCACCGCGAAAGCCCAAGGTGGCGACAGACTTCATATCCAGGACGCTGGCACTCAGGCTGATCCTCTCGACGGTCAACGGCCGTGTCGCCCTACAATGCCGGCGACCAGAACCGGGGCGCGATCGCCCGGCCCGAAAGTCGTTACCACGAGGTTGCTCATGATTGATGTCCCACCTCTGATACAGCGCCAGTCCTTCACCCGCCCAGCGCCCGAACAGGTGCAAACCTTGGGCGGCACGCCCACCGGCTTCATCGTGGACGCCTTGGGCGGCAGCGGTGCCCTG